>JAJQAR010000097.1 GCA_021203705.1 Prevotella sp.
AGAATGGAAATTGATTGAAAACGCAATAGGACATCCTGTGATTTCGATATCATGCAATTTTTCTTCTGATGAGCAATGCAATATCATAATAAAATGGCCTGGCGAACCTCTTGCCAAACCGCAAGCAATAGAAACATACCCACAATCACGATTACGGAAGGAAGGCAATGTAACATTCGTGAAAATGGAACAGGGACAAATGAGTTGGTGGATGCCTATCGAGGAAACGACACAAAATGAATGTACTTCCGTCTCATTGGCAAAAGCATCGGTAACGATAGAGAATGTAGATACTAAGCAATGCATGCCTGTCGCAATGGATAAGGTATTCAACGCAAATTTAACCGACATATTCAACAACAAATACCTCTCGCCACGCTCACCATACACAACATTACAATTACCTGTTCAAGGTATCGGAGAATGGTGTCACCCACTATACACGGCAAACATAGACGACACAGGACTTCGTGCGGCGGTTGAACAAGGGCTTTTGAATACAAAATTTGGCATACCTTTCCACACCCCTGCCAACGGACAGAATATTGCCTATACATCCCTTTGGGACAACTATCCAGACAGTCTGACAATACCTCTTTCAGGCAAGGCAACATCAGCATATTTATTGTTAGCAGGAAGTACCAACCACATGCAATGCAATATGGATAATGCGATAATAAAGGTTTATTACAAAGACGGCAGTTGCGATACCTTGCCGCTAATAAACCCTATCAACTGGGCACCTATAGAGCAGATTTTCTATGAGGACGGTTTGGCGTTCAACCGCCATGCGCCAGCCATTCAACGCTTGGCGTTGAAAACAGGCGAGATTAGCGATAATTTCGGGGAGCAGTTGGGATTTGACGGGGCGAATTGCATTATTGACGGCGGGGCTGCCACAATATTAAAAATGCCGTTGGACAAGAACAAGAAATTATCACGCTTGGTAGTTGAGACAGTTTCCAACGAGGTTGTGATTGGAATTATGGGAATCACGCTGGAAGAATTAAGAGTTAAGAATTAAGAGTTAAGAATTAAGAGTTAAGAATTCATTCCTCTTGAGTTTCCGGAGTAACGTTGCTTGCATTTTCGTTCTTTCAGAACGAGCGGACATGGTAAATCAAGTCCCTACAAGAGGGTAAAGAACCACTTATATTGAAAGAAAGGCAATGCCCAAATGGATGGACATTGCCTTTCAAAATTATAATGTTATTGGAGTTGTTAATCAATCCATTTAACATAGCAGAAGTCCTGACGGTGAGGCAGGTTAGCACTCTTAGGATACATCCTAAGAGCAGACTTGAAAGTGCCGGCTATAGATGTCTCAAGAGTAGCCTCGAATGTATAGAGGTTGCCTTCATGACCTATCATCTTAAACGGGAAAATCTTGGAAATCTTGTCATCACCATTCTTATCAGACCTTATTGTTACATACTCTAATCCGATAGCATCGTTAAGGCCCTGCTCGTCAATGACATAGCGTATCTTATATTTGACACCAGTCTCAAATCCTGTGGGAGGAACATTAGACTCTTTGGAAACTACATGAACAGCATCCCAACGCTCAGCAACGGTCTCCTTCCACTGTGCTATCTCTTTGGCAAGGGCATAGTCGTTGGCGGCAAGTTTCTTGAAACGGGCAGCCTCCTTCTTGTAGAACTTGTCGTAGTAGTCATCCAACTGGCGTTTCATCGTATAGTGAGGAGCAATCTGTGCGATTGAGTTCTTGATAACCTTTATCCAGCCCTCGCTATAACCCTTCTCGTTCTTGTTGTAGTAGAGAGGCAAAATCTCTTTCTCAAGCAACATATAGATAGTAGCGGCATCCAACTGATCCTGATAACTCTGGTTCTTGTAAGTACGCTTCTCTGTCAAAGCCCAACCGGCACCCTTACGATAGCCCTCAAACCACCAGCCGTCGAGCACTGAAAGGTTTACAACACCATTCATCTCAGCCTTCTCGCCTGATGTACCAGAAGCCTCAAGAGGACGTGTAGGAGTGTTCATCCAGATGTCAACACCAGAAACAAGACGTCGGGCAAGTTGCATGTCATAGTCCTCGAGGAAGATAATCTTACCGAGGAACTCCGGACGCTGGCTGATTTCGAATATTCTCTTTATAAGTCCCTGACCAGCACCGTCAGCAGGGTGTGCCTTACCAGAGAACAGGAACTGAACAGGATATTTAGGATTGTTGACAATCTTAGCCAAACGGTCAAGGTCGGTAAACAACAGGTGAGCACGCTTATATGTGGCGAAACGACGACAGAAACCTATCATCAAAGAATTAGGATTGATATTCTGCAATAAGGAAACCACACGTGACGGATCACCCTGATTTCTCAACCATGTATCACGGAACTTGTCACGGATATAGTCGGTGAGTTTCTTCTTCAATCCCATACGTGTGTCCCAAATAACATCATCAGGAACATCATAGATAGCTTTCCAGATGTTCTCGTTACTCTGATCAGACATGAAACTCTCATCGAAATACTGCGCATAGAGTTTGCGCCACTCCGTTGCCGCCCACGTCGGGAAGTGTACACCATTGGTAACATAACCAACATGGCTCTCCTCTGGATAATAACCCTTCCAGATACCAGAGAACATCTTCTGACTTACGCCACCATGAATCTTACTTACACCGTTAACCTCCTGACAAGTGTTGCATGCGAATGTTGACATACAGAACTTCTCGTTATGGTCATCAGGATTTGTACGTCCCATGCCTATGAACTCATCCCAAGAGATGCCCAACATGCCTGGATAACCGCTCATGTACTTGCTGAACAAACCCTGATCGAAATAGTCGTGCCCGGCAGGAACAGGTGTGTGAACGGTATAGAGAGACGACGCACGTACAAGTTCGAGAGCCTGATTAAACGTAAGGCCTTCCTGAACATAGTCGCACAGACGCTGCAGGTTGCAGAGAGCAGCATGGCCCTCATTGCAATGATAAATATCCTTCTTAATACCAAGTCTTTTCAAGGTCAATATACCACCGATACCGAGTAAAATCTCCTGCTTCAAGCGGTTCTCCCAGTCACCACCATAGAGAGAGTGAGTGATCGGTTTGTCGAAATCGGAGTTCATGTCATTATCGGTATCAAGGAGATACAACTTAACACGACCAACATTCACCCTCCATACACAGGCGTGAACCTGATAGTTCATATAAGGAACATCAACAATCAACGGGTTGCCGTTCTCGTCCAACTGTCGTTCTACTGGCAGAGAGTAGAAGTTCTGGGCATCGTAGTTGGCAATCTGCTGACCGTCCATGCTCAGTGACTGCTTGAAATATCCGAAACGATAGAGGAAACCTACCGCGCACATGTCAACATTACTGTCGGAAGCCTCCTTGATATAGTCGCCAGCCAACATACCAAGACCACCTGAATAGATTTTAAGCACCTGGTTCATACCATATTCCATACAGAAGTAAACTACCGACGGACGCTTGGTGTTTGGTTTCACGTCCATGTACTTACGGAATTTGGCATATACGTCCTTAACTCTCTTCATTATTGCCTTGTCCTTGACAATTGCTTCTTTTCTGTCATAACTCAAACGTTCCAACAACATAACGGGGTTGTGCTCTACTTCCTCATAGAGTTTCTCGTCCAATTCCCGCCACAGGTCGCGTGCCTCATAGTTCCATGACCACCACATGTTATGGGCGAGTTCGTCGAGACATGCCAACTGTTCGGGCAATGTTGATTTTACCGTAATCTCCTTCCATTGGGGAGCGTTAACATAGCTTGCTTTAATCTTCATACCTATTTAAAAAACTATAGAAATTAATATTTAAAGTAACTGTATCACTCTATATAATATAATAATGTGTCAGTCATGCCTTCCTGCCCTCTGCCTTGCGGAGTGCGAAATCGTATGCCTGATAGTAATATTTTATGAAATTGCTCCAAAGAGCTTTCTTTGACAGTTTATCGGCATTGCTGCGTGCCTTCTTGACCTCTGCTTCAGGAAAGTTGGAGAACTCCACAATAGTGTCCTTTATCTTGTCAACAGCCTCAGAATAATTGTAGTCTGTACGGTGTACCACCTTCACGCCATCACTAATCTCACCATACCTGCCAAGCTCGCTGTTTGCCCAAAGACCGAAACCGGCAAGGTCGGATGTTATGCACGGCACCTTGAAAGCGATAGCCTCCAACGGCGTGTAACCCCATGGTTCATAGTAAGACGGATATACACACAGGTCGTTACCGAGTACGATATCATAATATTTCATATTGAATATGCCATCCTTGCCATCAAGATAACAAGGCAGGAAAATCAGTTTCACGTTGTCCTCCTTGCGGTTGTACATATCCATATATTTCAGCATGCCGAGGACATTGTCATGACTCATGTTGTGCAGCCAGTGAGTAATCATCGGTATTTGCAACGGAGTGTCGTACTTCTCACCCGATTTAACACGATCGATCAAGTCCTGGCGTGGCTCTCCCACCCAACCGGGCACCTTGATGAATGCAAGGACTTTCTTATGCAGTCGATTGTCGCGGAGCAGGCGGTTCATCGTCTCGATATAGATATCAACGCCCTTGTTTCTGAACTCATATCTGCCACTTGTGGAAACGATAAGAGTATCATCATCAAGGTCAGTGCCGAGCAATGCATTAGAAACACTCAATATCCTCTCACGTGCCGCCTTGCGCTTATGGGTGAACTCCGCCCCTTTCGGTACGAAATCGTTCTCAAAGCCATTCGGCAACACGAAATCGACAGGTTTGTCAAGCAGTTCCTTGCACTCGTTGGCAGTGATGTCGCTGACGGTAGTGAAGCAGTCAACGAACATAGCCGTCTGTTTCTCTATCGAGTGCTTGCTCTGCATATTGAGCTCCCACGACATCTGGTCGCCGTTGTATGCAAAAAGATAATCGTAAAGTGGTTTGTTATTGCCGGCGATACTCCTGCCGATGCTTGTGGCATGAGTAGTGAATATCGTGGCTATCTGTGGCAGTTTATTATTAATGTATAGCAGTCCCAAGCCCGTCATCCACTCGTTGCCATGGTAGATAACTTTCTTTGACTTGTCTAAGTAGAAATTATAGAAGTTCTCCACTATCTTTGCGGCAGCGTAAGAGAACATGGAAGCCTCATCGTAATCACCATAGGCATGTAGACTGTCCACCTTGTAGTGTTCCCACAGCCAGCCGTAGATCTCGTTCTTCTGCACATAATACTGGTTAAAGTCAACCAATATCGCAATGGGATAACCGGGTACGTTCCAACGCCCAATTCTTATAGAAAGCCCTTCCTCAACAGTCTTGGCTTTCCATTCCGTAAAAATATTCTCGTCTTCGGCAAAATACTGGTTCGAATGTTCACCAAAGTCAGGTCCGATGAATATTATCCTATCCTCAAATTTAACCTGCAATGTCTTGGCCCTTGTCGAAAGAACAGTGTAAATGCCTCCAACTTTGTTACAAACTTCCCAACTGGACTCAAAAATATAATCCGGGGATAATAAATTTGTCGCCATTTTATTCGTTAATAAGAGTGGCGCAAATTTAATAAAAAAATGATTACAAGAGAAATAATTTTAAGATTTTTTCCCTTAATAATACC
>JAJQAR010000231.1 GCA_021203705.1 Prevotella sp.
GCATTACTCTAACGTGCAATACCCGCTCATTAACATTAATGGCTCTGCCAACAAATCCCAGTTGCTCGCACTCCTCGAAAACGTCCTACAATTAGAGGCTGTGGCGTGCAAGGATTGGCTCACAAACAAAGTGGACCGCTCCGTAACGGGCAGAATAGCCCGCCAGCAGTGCCAGGGCGAAATTCAGTTGCCGCTATCCGACTGTGGTGTCGTCGCTCTCGACTACCGTGGCATCAAGGGTATCGCAACTGCCCTCGGTCATGCACCGCAGGCTGGCCTCGCCTCGCCTTCGGCGGGCAGTGTCCTCTCTGTTGCGGAGGCTCTCACGAATATCGTATGGGCTCCCATGCCGGAAGGCCTCGACAGTGTAAGCCTCTCTGCCAACTGGATGTGGCCCTGCCGCTCTCAAAAGGGTGAGGATGCGCGCCTCTACGAGGGTGTTCAGGCTCTCTCTGACTTCTGCTGTGCCCTCGGTATCAACGTGCCTACTGGCAAGGACTCGCTCTCAATGAGCCAGCAGTACCCCGATGGACAGAAGATTATCAGTCCAGGGACTGTGATCGTCAGTGCCGGTGCAGAGGTCTCTGACATCCGCAAGGTGGTATCGCCTGTCGTCGTCAACGACAAGCATGCCTCGCTGTATCATGTTGACTTCTCTTTCGACAAGCAACGGCTCGGCGGCAGTGCCTTCGCTCAGTCGCTTGGCAAGATCGGCGACGATGTGCCTACCGTAACTAACGCTGATTACTTCCGTGATGCTTTCAATGCTATCCAGGAACTCGTGAACCGTGGCTGGATAATGGCTGGCCACGACATCAGTGCCGGCGGTCTTATCACTTGCTTGCTCGAAATGTGCTTTGCCAACACCACAGGCGGCATGAGCATCAATCTTCATAATATTTGCAGCGACGGCGACATCATAAAATCGCTGTTCGCAGAGAACCCTGGCGTAGTTATCGAGGTGGCTGATGAGTACCGACTTGACTTCTTCGACTTTATGGATGACATGGGCGTGGGCTTCGCAAAAATCGGCTACACCACTCCGAATGACCGCAGTCTCACTATCAAAATGAATGACTTCGAAGAGGCTTTGGACATCAATGCGCTCCGTGATGTATGGTTCAAAACGTCTTACTTGCTCGACCGCAAACAAAGTTTCAACGGCTGTGCTCTGCAACGCAGGAACAACATAATGAAGCAACCGCTCGTGATGAAATTCAACGATAATTTCACCGGCAGACGCTCGCAATATGGCATCACACCTGAACGCCACTCCATGTCGGGCATCACGGCGGCTATCATCCGTGAGAAGGGTACTAACGGGGAGCGTGAAATGGCTTACTCCCTCTTCCTCGCCGGCTTCGACGTGAAAGATGTGATGATGACTGACCTTATCGCAGGGCGTGAGACGCTCGAAGATGTCAACATGATTGTTTTCTGCGGCGGCTTCTCCAACTCCGACGTGCTCGGCAGTGCAAAAGGCTGGGCTGGCGCATTCCTTTACAACCCGAAGGCAAAGGAGGCTCTCGACAAGTTCTATGCCCGCCAGGACACGCTCTCGCTCGGCATCTGCAATGGCTGCCAACTCATGGTGGAACTCAACCTCATCAACCCAGAGCACGAAAAGCGCACCAAAATGCTGCACAACGACTCGCATAAGTTTGAGAGTTCTTTCGTCTGCCTCGACATTCCGCAAAACAACAGTGTCATGTTCGGCTCACTAAGCGGCAACAAATTAGGCCTCTGGGTGGCTCACGGCGAAGGCAAGTTCTCCCTCCCTGAATCGCAGGATAAATACAATATCGTGGCTAAATATGCTTACAGCGAGTATCCAGGCAACCCTAACGGCTCCGACTACAACGTTGCTGGCATCTGCTCCGCCGACGGCCGCCACCTCGCCATGATGCCGCACCTTGAACGCGCCATCTTCCCCTGGCAAAACGCCTGGTATCCTGCCGACCGCCGCAACGACGAAGTAACCCCCTGGATTGAGGCCTTCGTCAATGCCCGCCGCTGGATCCTAAACAAAACAAAATAATTAGTGTAAGTTTAAAAGAGAAAGCAACAGTTTCAAAAGGGAAAAGCCGCAGTTTCAAACGGCTGAACTTTTATTTGAATGGCATTCGGCTTCTGCCGCATCGCATTCTTCACTCTTCATTCTTCACTCTTCACTCTAAAAGAATATAATGACAAAAAGAAATAATTTCATAAAACTGTTTCTGATAACCGCAATCCTCGTTCTGGACACAGTTTCCATTTGGGCTATTGAACACAACAAGCGTGAGTTCCGTGGCGCATGGATTCAATGTGTCAACGGCCAGTTCCTCGGCATGTCAACCTCGCAAATCCAATCCATGCTCTCATCCCAACTCGACATTCTGCAAAAGGATGGCGTGAACGCTATCATCTTCCAGGTGCGCCCTGAATGTGATGCCCTCTACGCCAGCGACTATGAGCCGTGGAGCCGCTTTCTCACTGGCAGGCAGGGCACCCCACCTTCACCCTATTGGGACCCGTTGCAGTGGATGGTGGAACAGTGCCACAAACGGGGAATGGAAATTCATGCCTGGATCAACCCGTACCGTGCTAAGACGAAAGGCACTACGGAGTTAGCCTCCAACCACATAGCTCGCAAACAGCCTCAAAATTGCTTCTCTTACGACGGACAGTATATCCTCAACCCTGGCATCCCTGAGAACCGCGACTATATCTGCATGATTGCGGCGAACATCGTAAGCCGCTATGACATCGACGGCTTCCACATCGACGACTATTTCTACCCCTACCCCGTGGCGGGCATCTCAATCCCTGACGACCGCGAGTTCGCTAAGTACAATAATGGATTTCACGATAAAGCCGACTGGCGCAGGGATAATGTCAATATGTTCATCTATCAACTCTACAACACTATCCACAAGGTGAAACCGTGGGTGAAATTCGGCGTCTCGCCTTTCGGCATCTACCGCAACAACAAGAATGGAGTGTCTATCGGCAGTAACACGAATGGCCTCCAGAATTACGATGACCTCTATGCTGATGTTCTAATGTGGGTAAACAACGGTTGGGTGGACTATTGCGTTCCACAGATCTATTGGGAAATAGGCAATAAGGCTGCTGATTATGAGACGCTCATCAAATGGTGGGACAGGCATGCAGGCAACCGTAATCTATACATCGGCGAGGACGTGGAGCGCACTGCCAAATATCCTGACTTGTACAACTCCAACACCAACCAGATGCCTGCCAAGTATCGCTTGCACAGTGAGATGAACAATGTTAGCGGCACAGTCCTATGGTATGCCAAAGCGGTTACTGACAATACTGGCAACTATGGCTCTATGCTCGAAAAGGTTTACTGGAAATATCCTGCTCTCATGCCCCTCATGCCGTATATCGACAAGAAAGCTCCGAACCCTGTCAAGAGCCTCAAAATTCTCCACACCAACGGCAAAACCGTTCTGTTCTGGAAAGCCCCGAAAGGCAACGGCTGGAAAAACAAAGCCGAGAAATACGTCGTTTACCGCTTCGAGAAAGGCGAGAAACTCAACATCTCCGACCCCACCAAGATCCTCGCCATCACCTCCGACACCTTCTACGATATTAAAAATACCCACAACAAATACGGCAAAAAATACACCTTTGCCGTCACCGCCCTCGATCGTCTAAGCAACGAGAGTAAACCCAAGAAGAAATAATAATATAAAAGGAGTCACACATTATTATAAATGTGCAACTCCCTTTACCCACATTCATCCACTGTAGGGGCCCAATTTATTGAGGCCTTTCTCAAGCAAGAGTGAATTTTTATTTTTTATTTTGCGACGTTAGGAGCAGTGTTTGAAAACCTCAGGCTTCCATTATCCGAAGCGACGACAATGGCTTTTTCCCTGCTTACTTCCTCTGCCAAGATCTTCTTTGACAGGTCATTGAGCAGATACCTTTGTATTGCTCGTTTCACTGGTCGTGCTCCAAACTCTGGATCGAACCCTTCCTCTGCGAGGAACTCTATTGCCGACGGTTGGATGTCAAGCTCAAAGCCCTGTTGTTCAAGCATCTTCTTCACGCTGTTCACCTGTAACGTAACAACCTGTGTTATCTCGTCCTTCGTCAATGGCAGGAACATTATCGTGTCGTCGATACGGTTGAGGAACTCTGGTCGGATAGTCTTCTTCAACATCTCCATAACCGTATTCTTAGTCTCTGCGATAAGATGTTCACGGTTGCTTGATGTCATGTTGGCAAACTGCCCCTGTATGTACTGACTGCCGAGGTTGGATGTCATTATTATTATGGTGTTCCTGAAGTTCACCGTCCTACCCTTGTTGTCAGTCAGTCGCCCATCATCAAGTACTTGCAACAGTATGTTGAACACGTCAGGATGTGCCTTCTCGATCTCATCGAACAGCACTACGGAATATGGCTTGCGCCTTACCGCTTCTGTCAACTGGCCGCCCTCGTCATAGCCTACATATCCCGGAGGCGCACCGATAAGTCGGCTCACACTGAACTTCTCTTGATACTCGCTCATGTCGATACGTGTCATCATCGTCTCGTCGTTGAACAGGTATTCCGCCAATGCCTTGGCAAGCTCTGTCTTTCCTACTCCCGTTGTTCCCAAAAAGATGAATGATGCTATCGGTCGTTTCGGATCTTGCAAGCCTGCCCTACTGCGACGTACGGCATTACTTACTGCGGTAATCGCCTCTTCCTGTCCGATTATCCTGCGATGCAGTTCTTCTTCAAGGTGCAACAGTTTCTCCCTTTCGCTCTGCATCATTCTCGATACAGGTATGCCAGTCCACCTGCTTACCACTTCGGCGATGTCGTCGGCTGTTACTTCCTCACGTATCATTGCCTTGCCGCCCTGGGTGTTCCGCAACTTCTCCTGTATCTGATTAATATCGTCCTCAAGTGCACGCAGTCTGCTGTAGCGTATCTCGGCTACTCGCTCGTAGTTGCCTTCACGCTCCGCACGCTCTGCCTCGTACTTCAACTGCTCCATCTGTTGCTTGTCTTGCTGTATCTTGTTCACGAGAGCCTTCTCACTCTCCCACTTTGCTCGGAACATCTTCTCCTGCTCCTTCAGCTCTGCGATGTCCTTGTCAAGCTGGGCTATCTTCGGCTCGTCATTCTCCCTCTTGATTGCCTCTCTCTCTATTTCGAGTTGCATCAACTTACGGGTAATCTCGTCAAGTTCCTCTGGCACGGAGTCACGCTCCATCCTCAACTTCGCTGCCGCCTCGTCCATAAGGTCTATCGCCTTGTCGGGCAAAAAACGGTCGGAGATATATCGCTCTGACAGTTTCACGGCTGCGATACAGGCATCATCCTGTATCCTTACTTTGTGGTGGTTCTCGTAACGCTCCTTCAAACCTCTAAGAATACTAATAGCACTGAGCTCGTCAGGCTCATCCACCATAACGGTCTGGAACCTGCGCTCCAATGCCTTGTCTTTCTCAAAATACTTCTGATACTCGTTCAAGGTCGTTGCACCGATACTCCTCAACTCGCCTCGTGCCAATGCCGGTTTCAGTATGTTAGCTGCGTCCATCGCACCTTCACCTCCACCTGCTCCCACAAGGGTGTGTAT
>JAJQAR010000311.1 GCA_021203705.1 Prevotella sp.
TAAATAACCATTATAACAGTTAGTTATTGCATTAGTTCGCAAATTTTTTTTCATTATTTTCTTTTAATACAAAAAATTATGTTCGCAAGTTTTATTGATTTTTGCAATAATCTTACGAACATAGCGGATTTATAGTGAACTTTCAACGAACTTATGGTGAATATTCTCAGATTTCACCTGAATCCGATTGGGTTGCGCTGTTTCTTTCCCTCGAACTCGGCTCGGATGTTTTCGAACTGGGCGAGTATGGAAGATGAGACAGAAGGCAGGTCGCCTTTACATTCGTTCAGGGCGGTGAGCATGGTTTGCATATCGATTTTCTCCTTATCAGCCTTTACCGCAAGCAGTGCAGCCTTGTTGACCAATGAGCAGATGTCCTTAGATACGTAACCTTTCGTTTGCTTGGCAATAAGGGCATAGTCAATGTCATCTGTTGATATGTCCTTGAGATATAATTTCAACAGGGAAATGCGGGATTGCTCATCAGGAGCTGGCACATAAACTTTGATATCCAACCGTCCGCTACGCAAGGCGGCAGGGTCGATGCCCTTCGGGTTGTTGGTTGCTCCGACAACGATAATGCGGTTGTCAGCACAGTTGTTCAGGTGTGTCAGGAACTCGTTCACCTCACCATACTCTGATACGTTGGTATGGCGAGAGCGGTCGGCAATCATCGCATCCAGTTCATCGAGGAACATCACAGTGGGAGCTTCTTTCTTGGCTTTTTCAAAGAGAGCCGCAATCTTCTCTTGACCACCATGGATGTATGGAGAAGCAACGTCAGAACAACGCACGTACATATAATTACAACCCAATTCCTCTGCGAATTTCTCACCGATGAACGTCTTGCCACAACCGGGAGGACCATAAAGAAGAATGCCATTAGGAGCTTTAACGTGCAATTTCGCATATTTCTCAGGTTTTCTGAATATGTCAATTACCTCATCCTGCAAACGCTTTTTCAATTCCTCCATGCCAGCCACGTCAGCAAAACCGTTGCCTTTCTTAATGTTCTGTTTAGTCTCAGTGGTATCTGTGGCTGCTTTGTTTTTGGGAACATCAAATTTCTGGTAAGATGAGCCTTTTGCCGTAATCTCACCGCTTAGAGCCAAAAGAAACTCATTGGCACTCTGAAATCTCTTGTCAACATCAGGATCAGTCGCCTTTGCGATGATGTCAAGCAAACTGTCATCAAGTTCAAAGACTTTCACGTTAGGAATTAGCAACGGCTGTTTCCTTGCATTCAGTATTGCGTTGATCTGCTCCTCCTCATCATAGTTCTTCAAATTGATATGCCATGGAACTACACCATAGAGCATATAATACATCATAATGCCGACAGAATACAAGTCGGTCAGTGTGGTGTAAACACCCTTGAAAACCTCTGGTGCAAGGAAAAACGGGTTTAAGCCGTCCTTTAAGAATTTCACATTGTCGGCAGTCAGTCGTTGAGCATGCCCGAAACCGATTAGGATAGGAACAGGAATGTTTTTCGCCATGTCAAGCATTATGTTATCGGGAGTGATTTCGTTGTGTATTATAGGTTCATCACCATGATGGAGATATTTCAGGGCATTGAGGACACCAGAAATAATGCGTTTCATGTCATAAACAGAACAGATTTTATCCCTGTCCATCCTGGCCTTAAGCGTTTCTCCAACGATAAAATCACAAACCATATAAGCATATTTCTGACCGTCAATCACAATTTCGCCACGGTCAACCATGTGCATGATGTTGGGATGGTTGAGGGAGGCTGCCAACTCAATCTCGATAATTGAATTGGCAGAGCCATCCAATTGCTGGTCGGACAACTTCGCCATATTAAATAGCTTCAGGAAATAATTCTTGCCTGAATCATCGTGAACACGGAAAGACTCGGCGTATGAGTTCTTCTTTATTTGGAAAGCGACGGTATAATTGCCAATTTGCATGGTTGAAGTTAAAAGTTAATAGTTAAAAGTTAAAAGTTCGATTTCGCTTGAGGGCATTTCTTCTTCAGATTTCTATTAGGGATTTTCTGATTTAAATTTTTGCAATGAGTTCTCAGTTGTTGCTTTGTCGCAGGAGACCTTCGTTCTGAGGCTTCTGCTGCTTACTTGGGCGCATACTGAAAAGTTGATTCAGGATAGGGCGGTATTCCTGAACAGAGGTGTTACCAGAATTTACGAGTTGCATACCTTGGTCAACGAGAGTTCTTGCCCTTGAAATATCCGACCATTTTTCCTCATAAAATGTAGTGTTCCAATGCCTTAGCCACCAGATATGGTATTCAATTTCAGCTATTTCATAGTCAAAGTTAATGATTTTCTGCCGAAGTTTCTTAGCCACTTCTATATCCTTTGCCTTAATCGCTCTATCTACATCAGCTTTGAAATCCTTCACACGGGCAGTAGTCTTGTCGTTGCCATACTTATTGTTGTCTGTAACCAACTCATTGTATCTATATCTGAGACTGTTTTCCATGCGCTGCCAGTCACCGAGCGAATACTCTGTGTCTATCTTACTTAGGATTTCCTTGAGACGCTCAACCGCCTTGTCACGGGCATCACGCCCTTGTGCTTTGTCGTACTGGTCAGCTGCTGCTTCCAATTCCTGAGATAGATAGTCGTCGTTCAGGTCATCCAACTTATTCCTTGCACTGGCGATTTCTGATTTATATACATCGTAACCTTTATCAGACTGCCTGTAATCCTGCATTTTCTGCACCAACTCGATTTGCCTGTCAAGATAAGGAATGTCAACAATGAAACTGTCGATAGTGCCCGATTTCTCTGCATGAACTGTTATGTTCAGTTCACTGTCAGAAGGGAGGTAAGATGGCAAATCATCACCCGTGATAATCAAGTCGCTTACATGTGTGCAATACAGCATTTTCAGTTTCTTGTGCTCAGTGGCAAGTTGGTCGATATCCTGGTCAGTCTGCAAAATCGGAATGATGAGTTTGTCTGTTGACATGCCGGGTCGGATGCTCTTGTAGGTATATAATTTCTTTACATTCTTTCCATAGCCAGGCAGAGGCATATTCTTCTTCAACCCATCCAATGGCGTGAACACCACATCATCATTTTCATCTGTACTTGCAATACCATAGTGGAGCGGCATCACGGCATCGCCGATTCCGTCAATACCTTGGATAATAGACACCGAATTAGGCTCACAGTCCAACTTATCGCCAACAGAGTTGTAGCACATTATTGAGAAAACATTTGTGGCATTATGCTTGAGACGGAGCTCCACGACATTGCCTTCAGACGAAATTGGAGTCTTGCCAGTGGAGAATTCCCCATCGTTTCTCACGAAATCAACGAACACAGTATTTTCAGTGTAGCCCATGCATTTGTCTTTCAAGAACACAACGGCCGCATACTCAACATCCTCAACTGATGTACTTTTTACAGACACCTCTAACTGGATTTTTGAACGGTCTCTACGGGAATCGACTATCTCCTCTGGCACATCAATAGTAGAGCCATAAAGTGCGGCACCGCAAGCAACGGCAGTCATCGGGTCAATACTCGTGTCAACATTAGGTGTTACCTGTTGCCGGAGCATGTTGCGCAAAACGGGCGAGTAAGTGGGACCGCCTACTAATATCAGCGCACCTAACTGTTCGCCAGTAAGGTTGTTCTTCTTCAGTAATCGGTTTGTTATGTCAATAGCCTGTTGGAAAATGGGACATTCTATCTTTTCAAGATCTTCTTGTGTAATTGTCAAGTCAAGTTCAAAATCATTCTCATCATCATCGCAACCGTAATCCTCTCCTAGATCAGTTTGAAGAGCATAACTGTCATTGAAAGAGAGATTGATTTTCGCCTCCTCCGCCTTTGCCTTCCACATACCCTTGAAAGCATCGTTTTTCAGGCACTCGTCTATTGTGTAATTCTTTTTGAGATATGGAATAATGATATGCTCCACAATGGCGTTGTCAATATCCTTACCGCCAAGGTGGTTGTTGCCGGCAGTATCAACTGCCTTCATTATGCCGTCCTCGATTTTCATAAGGGCAGCGTCAAATGTACCACCGCCAAGGTCGAACACGAGCCAGTAAGCGTTTTTCATTTTTGAGCCAAGACCGTATGCAACTGAGGCTGCGACTGGCTCCTGAATAAGTTCAAAATGGTCAAAGCCCGCTAACTTTGCAGCTGCCTTTGTCGCATCTTTCTGTGTGTTGTTGAACAAGGCAGGAACGGTGATAACAGCCTCCTTGACATCATCATCGTTAACGTATGAGCGGAGAGTTTTAAGTACTTCAGCAGAAAGTTGTTCGGGTGATAGGGTAGGTTCAAGTCCATTTCTTTCCAAGTTGCTGCTGAACAATTTTTCAGTAGTACCCATTATACGTTTGAACTCGATGAATGTGTTTGACTTGTATTTCTCCTGTTTTAAGAAAGCCATACACATATCCTTACCGAGTTGAGCGTATGATTTCTGTCCCACCACAAAGCGTGCCTTTGGCGTGACGTGGACACAAGAAGGCGTAACATCACCTTGAAGCGGACTTTTCTTTACCACCGCTTTACCATTCTCAAATTTTGCTATAGACGAGTTGGTTGTACCAAGATCTATACCATAAATAATCTTGTTGCTTTTCATATTTTTTTGTATTTTAATCATCGTTAAATTCCACTACTACTTCAGCCGCCTGGATAAGTTTGCCATTGTAAGAGACTTGCGGCTTAATCACTCTTTTAATGCGGTTAGTGCCTGGCTCTAAGTCCTCGTTATATTCCATTGTGGCTACTATATTGTCACCCTCGTGATACTCACGTCCGAGCATTTCGGGGATGTCATATTGTTTGCTTTTAAGAGTTGTAAGGAGAGCTTTCGCTCTGTTTTTCAGTTGAGAAACGCCTTTAACAGAACTGTCCATATAATTGAGGTTTTGTTGAATACGGGTCAATTCGTTAGCAACGGCAATTGCTAATGAATGGTCTTGTTCCTTAGGTTGCGAAGCCACTTTACTTGTTATTTCTATATTCTTTTCAAGCAGTTCGATTGTCTTGCTGTCGGCATCGGTCAACTTGCTTTCCAATGATATTTGCATGGCTTTCAACTGGTTTATATTATCGGAAAAAGAATCAACAAGTCGGGTGCTTTTTTTGTTTTTCTTTCGATGAAAGATAAAAGCAAATAATGCTAATAATATTGCAATTATAGCTAAGCCAATTGCAAGCATGAACTTTGTGTTGACAACTGAGGTCAATTTAGTGGTGATAGTATTCATGCCTTGTTTAGCGACATTTATACTGTCAATAGAGGAGCCGAGTTGCAGCTTGTTATCTTTTACCTGCAATTCGAGAGAATCGATATGAGATTGCTGTACTGATATGATTTCATTCAACATACGGATATCTTTGTACTGCGCCTTATATTTCTCTTTCAAAGAGTTTATTTCTTCAGACAGTTGGTCAAACTGGTTTTCTGGCACTGATATATCGTTGTTGCCCTGTGAGAAACAACAATTCATGCTTGCGAAAGACATCAAAAAGATGTACAATGTTATAATTTTTTCTTTTATATTCATATTGTTGTATTTAGTTCTAATAATCCCAATCATCGTCCCATTCAATTACGATAGGTTCATCAT
>JAJQAR010000378.1 GCA_021203705.1 Prevotella sp.
GAGGGAATAATATCCTTGACATCGGAACAGGGTCAGGACTGATAGCACTGTTCATGGCACAGCGATTTGAGGCTGCGAATGTAAAGGCCATAGACATCGACCATGATTCAGTTTTGCAGGCAGGGGAGAATTTCCACAATTCGATTTTCAGTGAAAGGATTGATATTGTTGAGACTTCATTGCAGGATTTCCATGTTGGAAAATATGATGCAATTGTCTGTAATCCACCATATTATAACTGTTCGTTAAATAATCCTGATAAGAGGAAAACAATAGCACGCCACACGGAGACATTGACGTATCACGAATTGTTTCAAGGAGTGGCAGCACTGTTGACAGATGATGGTGAGTTTTCCGCAATAATACCAGCCACAATCCGCACAGATTTCGACAAAGAAGCGAAACTTGCGGGGCTGTTTCCTGCACGTGTATATGCTATTAAAACTGTTGAGCATAAACCAGTAAGTCGGTTTCTGTTGTCATACAGAAAACAACCAATAGGGCAAATTGAGGAGAGGGCAGAGTGCTTGAACAATAAGGATATGACAAGAACAGAATGGTTTAATGTTCTTACTCGTGATTTCTATTTATAGGGAAATCACGAGTAAGACAATTGAGAATTGACAATTACAGTGCGGCAAGCCGAATGTATTCAAGTTAAAAGTTATCAGTTTTATGGTAAGTTTTCGTATGAATTATGCGTAATGCAATAATTAAGTAAATCTTTCGTTATTAAACGAGATGAAAAGAAGTTACTTTTGCATAGTCATACTACTACTGTTATTGCAGGCAATGGACGTAAGTGCGCAGAGTTTCACATTGTCGGGGCGTGTTACCGACAATGACATGAACCCGTTAGAATTTGCGACGGTTGCTGTTGTACAGCAGGGCAAGATGACAATGACCAACCTCAAAGGCGAATATTCCTTACAATTACATTCTTCAGACAGTGTTGTGGTGCGTTTCTCAATGGTGGGTTACAAGACAAAGACACGTGTGCTGAGAAATCCGCGTGGCAAACAGACGTTGCAGATACAACTTTATGAGGATAATGAACTTAGTGAGGTAACGGTTACGGAGCAAAAGCGACAGATGGGAAGCACGGAGCAGTTGGATATCAACGATATAAAGAATGCGCCAAGTGTTACAGGAAATGCTGTTGAGGAGATGATACAGTCACAGGCAGGAGTGTCAACGCACAGTGAGTTGTCCTCGCAGTATAATGTCCGTGGCGGTAGTTTTGACGAGAACAGTGTCTATATTAATAATGTTGAGATATACAGGCCATTTCTCGTGAGGAGTGGTCAGCAGGAGGGCTTATCAATAATCAACCCAAATATGGTTGAGGGCGTGGCATTCTCTACGGGTGGTTTTGAGGCTTTGTATGGTGACAAGATGTCATCCGCATTAAGTATAACATATAAGAAACCAAAGAAATTTGAGGCGCAGGCAGAGGGAAGTCTTTTGGGTGCTAATGCATTTGTAGGGTTTAGCACCAAGACTTTCTCATGGAGCAACGGTATCAGGTACAAGACGAACAAATACCTTTTGGGAACGTTTGACACCAACGGAGAGTACGACCCGAATTTCCTTGATTATCAGACATATCTGACGTATGACCCGAACAAACGGTGGTCAATTGAGTTTATCGGTGACATATCCAACAACCATTATAATTTTTATCCGGAGGATAGGGAAACAAAGTTCGGTACATTGGAGGATGTGAAGTCGTTCAAGGTATATTTTGACGGTCAGGAGAAGGATATTTTCCGTACATACTTTGGTTCGTTGAGCGTATCAAGAAAATTTGGAGACCATACGAAAATAACGGTGAACGCATCGGCATTCCACACCAACGAGCAGGAGACATACGACATACAAGGACAATATTGGTTGACTCAGACGGAAACGAGTGAAAATCTCGGTGTGGGAACATACATGGAGCATGCCCGCAACTATCTTAAGGCGAATGTGAAAAGCATAAAAGTCTCTGCGGAGCATAAAGTGCGCAAACATGACATTCAGGCTGGTGTAACATATAAAATCGAGAGGGTAAAGGAGAACAGTAATGAATACGAGATGCGCGATTCCAGTGGTTACAGTGTTCCTCACACAGGTTCAGACCTTTACATGATATATTCGTTAAAGGCTAAAAACACTCTTAAAGCAAACCGCCTTGAGACGTATATTCAGGACACGTGGAAGTTCAACAACAGGAGTGAAACGACATTCTACACCCTCAACTATGGAGTGAGGTTCAGTCATTGGAATTTCAACCATGAGAGTGTTGTCAGTCCTCGTGCATCGTTAGGTATAATTCCTGCGTTCAACAACAACGTAACATTCCGTGTTGCCACTGGTTTGTATTATCAGACACCGTTCTTCAAAGAATTGCGAGACACCACGACCGTAAATGGGATAACATACGCCACTCTCAACGATAAGATAAAGAGTCAGCGTTCAATACATTTTATAGCAGGCTTTGACTACCGTTTCAAAATGAAGGACTGTCAATATAAGTTTACGGCAGAAGCGTATTACAAGGCGTTGGGGAATTTAGTGCCTTATACTGTTGACAATGTGAAGATTGTGTATGATGCCAGTCAGCAATGCAGCGGTCATGCTATGGGACTTGACCTGAAACTATATGGGGAGTTTGTGCCCGGAACTGATTCGTGGATTAGTCTGTCGCTTATGGACACGAAAATCAATATTAACGGTCAGAGCATTCCGATGCCAACCGACCAGCGATATTCAATAAACCTATTCTTCACAGATTATTTCCCTGGAACTGACCGTTGGAGTATGTCGCTGAAATTGGCGTTTGCCGACGGACTGCCATTCGGACCGCCACACCGCAGTCTTGACGTGCAGCCGTTCCGCGCCCCTGCATACAAGCGTGTGGATATAGGTATGAGTTACCGAGCCCTGAACAACGAGAAGCACGATAAGAAGACTATTTTCAAGAACATCTGGCTTGGTGTTGACTGTCTTAACTTGTTGGGTCTCAACAACGTAAACTCATATTATTGGATTACCGACGTAACCAACCAGCAGTACGCCGTACCGAATTATCTTACTGGCAGACAAATTAATGTAAGAGCCTCGTTTGAGTTCTAAAAATATATAACTCGTTGGTTAAAGTTCCAACGAGTTTTCTTTTAACAGGAAATCATAAATGCTTATGGTAGTAATGCCATGTTCATCTCTTAATACAGGAGTTTCTTCTCCGATGACAATGATTTTCTTGAAAGAATCATCCACTTTGAGTAAGGAAGCACGTTCCTGCTGTGCCTTTTCATCTGTTTCCATTCTATAAGCAGACTGGATATAATAACGTCTGCTGCCAAGATTGCAGATAAAGTCCACTTCAAGATTGGAGCGTTGCTGCTTGCCCTCCTCATTGGTCTTTACGACAGGAACGACACCCACATCAACATTGAACCCTCGATATCTCAGTTCGTTGAAAATCAAGTTCTCCATTATATGATTTCTTTCTGACTGGCGGAAATTTAGGCGTGCGTTGCGTAATCCCAAATCCATGAAATAATATTTGTAAGGAGTGTTGATGTAGCGTTTTCCTTTGATATCGTAACGAGTGGATTTTTCTATCAGAAACGAATCACAGAGATAATTAATATGGTCTTTTACCGTTTCGTATGAAATATCAGATTTTTTCTCAGTCATGAATTTGTTTGCCAACTTGTTGGGATTTGTCAGAGCACCGATATCCGAGGCTATAATGTTGATAAGGTCTTCCAAATCGTCTTTTCTGCGTATCTTGTAGCGTTCTTTGATATCCTTGATATAAGTCTCATCGAACAGGGTTTTCAGATAGCGTACTTTCTGTTCTTCTGTCTCATACGACAATATCTGGGGAAGTCCGCCATAGAGCATATATTCATTCAGTCCTGCCTGAATTGTACCTGAATATGCCGACATGTATTCCCTGAAACTCAATGGGTACATTTTTACCTCGAAGCCACGTCCACGAAATTCCGTAATGACATCTTTGGATAAAAATTTAGCATTACTGCCTGTTACATAGATATCTACATTGCGTTTTCTTAAGAAACCATTCAATACACCTTCGAAATCATCAACCATCTGAATTTCGTCCAAAAGAATATAATATTTTCCATTATCCAAAATACAGCTTTCCACATAACGATACAAATTATCAGGGTCTCTCAATTCCTTGTTTTTATAATCCTCCAAATCAACCTTTATGACATGGTCTTGTGCAGTGCCGATACTTTCGAGGTAAGAGGTGAAAATCTCAAACAGCAAATACGACTTTCCGCACCTACGCATACCAGTAATCACCTTTATCAGATCTGTATTTCCCAATGAAATCAGATCATCCAAATATCTTTTCCGTTCTATCCTTTTCATTTCTAATCGAAATTTATGTCATACTGTGACAGAGTTTTCGATTACAAAAGTAATTGATTTAACTCGTTCCGCCAAATTCTAATCGAAAAAAAGTGTCATATAGTGACAGAGTTTTCGATTAGAGTGGATTTTGTAGAATTTTACCTGCAAATAATCTTTTTTAGAAATCTGCTGATAGAATCGAGAAGTTTCTCAAAGTCTTTTCTTTAATAACGTACTTTCTGGTAGGCTCTCTAAGTAACGATTTGATGTCTTTTTTCTTTAATATTTTGGAGCTTCTCATATATTTTTATACTTTTGCAGAAAGTTAAATTAAAATCAGAATGCCTATGTAACATCGCAAAAAGGACATATAGATAAAAAAGCGTTAGCTTGCGTTCTTGTCTTATGTAAATCGCCAATTATAAAAAAAGACATCCAAGAGTGAAAGTTAATGCTCACGCGTGTAGCGTGGGCTTTTGCTCGTATATGGATGTACGGTGTTTGGCGATACCTCATAAGACGTAGACGAAGTTATAGGTCCACGTTTTTTTATTGCCCCAACTCAGAACCTAAGGACTATTTTAACTATTAACTAAAAAAGAAAAAACAAAAACTAATATGAAAAGAATTCTATTTTTTAGCATATTTGCACTCGCCATGCAAACAATGTGTTTTGCCTACGATGCCAAGATTGATGGCATCTACTATAATTTTAACTCTGCCGATAGTACTGCGGAAGTAACGTATTATTCTACAAGCAGTTCAAAAAACAATGACGCATATCAAGGCAGCATCGTTATCCCTGCGACTGTGAATTACGAGAATACAACATATTCAGTGACAAGCATTGGGGAACAGGCATTCTACTATTGCAGTAGCCTTACGCAGGTAACGATCCCCAAGTCTGTGTCAAGCATAAGTGATGAGGCATTTCTTGGTTGTAGCAGTCTTAATCAGATAACGATTCCCAACTCTGTGACAAACATAGGGGAAAGAGTATTCAATCGTTGCAGCAGTCTTACACAAGTGACAATACCAGAATCTATCACAAGCATAGAAGCTGGTACATTTACTTTATGTAGTAGCCTTATGCAGGTGACGATTCCCGAGCTCGTCACATCTATAGGCATCGGGGCATTCAGCAGTTGCAGTAGCCTTACGCAGGTAACGATTCCCGAGTCTGTTGTATATATAGGTGCTTCAGC
>JAJQAR010000344.1 GCA_021203705.1 Prevotella sp.
GAATTTCATGGCGTGAACAGGGAAAATTATTTAAACTTTATATGATTTTCAATTCTTTTTGGACAAGGTTTGTATATAATCTTGTCCAATTCTTATTTATAATTTGCGTATGTTCCGATTAAAATGTATCTTTGTAAAAATATTCTGCACATAATAAGAACAAATAATCTACAAAACATGGATATCAACGGATTTCTCGATACAATAATCTTCGGCGTGTCAGTACGCTGGATAGTAGGTTTCGTGATTAAGGGCATACTGATTTTTGTCTTTGTCAAAATACTTACCACTTTCATCAAATACCTGTTCAACCGATCACAGAGAAAGCAAGGCAGGATTGTACTTGAGGAAACAAAATTAGGCTTCATTCGGCAGATTATAATAGCGATAATCTACATAATCGGAATTACCGGTTTTCTGTCACTCATACCGGGAATGGAGAAGGTAAGCAACTCCATACTTGCCAGTGCGGGAATAGTTGCTGCGGCAGTGGGTTTGGCATCCCAAGAGGCGTTATCCAATGTCATCGGCGGCTTTTTCATAATCTTTTCCAGCCCTTTTAAGGTAGGTGATTTCATCAAAATCGACGATACAATTACGGGAAATGTAGTAGAAATAACGCTTCGCCACACAATACTGCGGAATTTGGAGAACCGCATGATATTGATACCGAACAACAAGATAAACACAAGTACCATTATCAACTCATCATACGGAGACACTGCCACATGCTCATTCATAGAGATTGCCGTATCTTACACCACCGACCTTGACAAGGCTTTTGAGGTGATGAGAGACGAGATAATGAAAAACCCTTTGGTTATCGACCACAGGACAAAAGCCGAGAAAAAGAAAGGTGTTCCAGAGATTATAATACGTGTTATCAGTTTGGACGATTCCGCCGTAACATTGAGAGCATGGGCTTGGGCATCCACCAGTTGGAATGCCTACGTATTGAAATGCGAGTCGCTGAAAGCCGTGAAAGAACGCTTTGACAAAGAGAATATTGAAATTCCTTATCCGTATTATAACCAAATAATACAACGGGCAAACCCGAGTTAAGATTTTATCAAAGTCCCATCGGATTAATGTTTTGATAAGCCTCTTTTACTTTCTCCTCAATATCCTCGCTGCTTTCCTCTCCTTGCGTGTCATATTCATTTGCGGTGTCAAAGTCATCCTGACCACCCTCCATGTCACCTGACTTGATTTTCAGCTCTCCACGCTCACGAAAGGCTGTCACATTAAAAGGATTAGCCGCAATGACCTTATCATAATAGGAGATAGCTTCAGCAGCATTTTCCTTTGCTCTCTCAATACGTGCTTTCAAAATAAGGATATCCTCATTGTCTTCAATAATATTCAACAAGAAAAGAATATCCTTGTCAGCCTTTTCCAACTCTCCGCATTTCAGATATGTCTCACTCCTCAACAGATATGCGTCATAATATTCCGCATTGAAAGATATTGTCTTTGTCAACGCCTCGACAGCATCATTCATATTGCCCTTTCCGATATATGCCCTTGCAAAATAATACAAAGTTTCCGCACTGTTCTCATCAAGCAAGATAGCCTTTTCGCAGATCTTAAGCATAGAGTCGTAGTCCTCCATCATGTAATAAACGCTTGCAAATCGGATAAGCAACGGCAAATTATCAGGCTGCCGTTCAGCAAGAAATTTCAGTTGTCTGCACGCTAAATCAAACTCCCCGATACGGATATATGCCTGAGAAAGATAATCACGTACCTCCAAATCATCCTGAATATCCAACGCATGAGTGAAACACTTCACCGCATAGTCATTCTGGTTGGTACGCAATGCACGCACACCATCATATTTCAGAACATCAAAGTTTTTCGCATTCTCGACTTCTTTCTGCGACTTTTCGTCATCTTCCTTACCACTGAACAATGCTTTTAAGAAACCCATCTTTGTATTAGTTATTAGTTTGTTGCAAAGATAAGAAAAGTTAGTTGAATTTGCAAGATGTTTTTAACAAGACATAAATCTTACACAAGAAATGCAGTATTAATTATTTTTCATCGCAACACGACGATATATCCGCTTAGGCCATTTCCGTATAGTTGCCATTGTTGGAGAGTCGAAGAAAAGCATGAACAAAAACAGGAAAATACACACAATCGCCGTCCAACCCCACAGTTCTTTGATACTCACCGCCATCACCTGTTTCATCAAGCTGCCATAGACACTGTCGTATGACATATTCTGTATTACCGTGTTTACATTATCGAGAGTATAACCCAAATCTGCCGAGTTTTTTGAAATCGCCCATCGCAGTCCATAGCCATAGACAGCCTCCCCCACCGATCCTCCTATACCTGAACGGATTACACCTACTATGGCAAGCACCTGCAGGAAATGGTCAAACGGGATAAACTGTTTCAAGTAATATGTCAGCGAACAATACACCGCTGCATAACCGAATGTTCGTAGGAACGTAGGAAAATAGAAATCTTCTAACGATGCACTCTCACTTGTAAGGAAATACATAAACAGTTGATAGCCGATAGCGCAGGCAATGCCGAAAAAGCAAAGGCGGATTACTGGAAGATGCCACTTCCACATCCAGCCCAATGAAAACAGACAGCCACCCAACATTCCTAATATGGAAAACCAGTTGAAATTCACCGTGTTCATAGTGTCGAAACCAAGCAGACTACCCGTGAAAATGTTTTGCAGACTGTTTGGTGTTTCAGAAATCAAATCTGTCAAGAAGAACAGCAACAGTGCAACTGGCACACGTCTGTAACATAGCGCATCCCACTTGATATAAGGATGTCGGATATGAAACATACGACCGAAGCACAAGCCTGCCGTGATAAGACAAGAACCTACCGCAAGGCGTATCTCTTTACTGTGCAGCCAGTCGTAATGCTCACCATAGATAGCGATAAAACTCATCTGCATCATCAACAGCGACCAAAGGAGAAGTCCTACAAAGTCAAACGCTAACAACTTGCCTTGTCCCATTGGGAAGAAGTCAACCATGCATGTCCGTGCAAACAGCAAAACCAAGAGGAATGCTCCCATTATAAACCAGTGCATCTCCCTCCACGTGAAGAAATATGTAAGATTTGTATCAATAAGCGCACTTAGTGAAATTGGTGCGAGAATGAACATGTAAAGCAATGGGAAAAAACGGGGAAAGTCTAAATTCGGCGCAAGCCACGGATTTATCGATGAGATACATTCAAACGTTCCCCACATCTTAGCGAAACCGGCGATGAGACATGCACCAAGAAGAACAGGCATACTACCAGTATGCGCCGTAATGAAATTACATATAATCATCGTGGTGGAGGTAATCGTAAGGATAGTGCGGGTAGTGAAACGGAACTTGAACCTCCACATCATCGGAAAGGCGATGTTCATACCGGCAAACGCAGCATACAAGCACATCATAACATCCTCATGCAACAGCGACAGACCGCCATACATATTCTCCGACGATGACAGATACACCACATTGCTTGTCTGATATATAAGAATAATGCACACAAATATCCAGGGGCGGACCTTGAAAGGAATCCCCTCCTTCATGCACATCAGTTTGAATGGCTTATGGATATATGTTTCTTCAGCCATGACTGATTAATAACAAACCGTACATTCCACATTAAGACCTGAACGGAGACGCGCCATATCTTCCTTGCTGTTCTCGTCAGTAAACAGAATGCGCACGGGAACTCTCTGCTCCACCTTAACGAAGTTGCCGGCTGAATTACTGCTTGGTATCAGCGAATATGATGCCTGTGTTGCCTTGGAAAGTATCTCAACACGTCCTTTGTAAACCACACCATTAACTGCATCCACCTCGATGTCAGTAGCAGCACCCTCTGTAATATGTTTCAGTTGCGTTTCCCTGAAATTGGCAACTACCCACACATCCTCGTCGCTGACCACGTTGACCACCGCCTGACCTGGTTGGATAAGTTGTCCCTCGATTACCTCTTTCCTGCCTACATAACCGTCGCAAGGGGCTGTGATTACTGTGTAGGATAGGTTCAACTCCGCAAGTTCCACCTGTGTCTGCGCCACTTCAAGGGCAGCCTCACTTTGCGACAGGCGTTTTGTCTGTTCTGTATGCACGAGCGATGATGTGGCTTTCTGTCTGCTTACTTGTTCATAACGCGCCTTCATAGAGCGGTAATTAGTCTCCACATTATCATATTGCTGCTGCGTTACAGCTTTCTGTTGCAGAAGATTTTTGTAGCGTTCCAACTCCTTTTGGGCATTCTCCATTTGCGCCTTAGCTTCCTCAATACCGGCATCGGTAACATAGATATTGTTGGCAGCCGTGTTCACAGTGGTGGATGTTACCGTCTTACCGGCAGAAGCCGTGGCGTACGCTGCCTTCGCCTCCGCAAGGCGCAACTTATATTCTGAGTCCTCTATCACCACAAGCGTATCACCCTTGTGCACCCTCTGAAACTCCGTGAAATAAATTTTTTCGATAAAACCTTGCACACGACTGTTAACAGGGATGATTTGTTGTCTTACCTGCGCATCATCAGTGAACTCCACGCTGCCGAAATGGATAAAACGTGAACAGACATAGAAAATGCCGATAACTATAAGTACAAGGATAAATATGTTATAAATCCACTTTTTTTGTTTTTTATTCAGTGCCATAATCTTAATTTTATAATGTTCCTGATGTATGTTTCAACTTATAGAATGAGTAAACTACGTTGGCACGGGCATTAGCAAGACGCAGCTCGGCATCGAGTTTTGCATTGCTCACCTCCAACATATCGGTAGCCAACGAGATACCATTAAGGTAACGAGTGTGGATAGTATGATAGTTCTGATTGGCGAGCGTAACACTTTTCTTGAGAGTCTCTACCTCAAAGACTGCCTCACCGTAGCGTACATAATCATCCTCAACACGCGACGAAAGGTCATCCTTCAATAGGTCGAGCTCCTCCTCATGCCTTTTCACCTCCATATTCGCACGGTTACGCTTACTCTTGTTGGTATATAGGGAAGCCAAATTGTACTTCACTCCCACGCCCAAAAACCAATAATTGAAATTGTTGTTGAGAGCAGGCACCTCGATTGTTATAGGACCGTCAAGGTGCTCCTCCGCTATAAGTGCTATTTTGGGGAGCGCCTCTGAACGTACCTGCTTTTGTTTCTGCAATGACTGCTGTATATTCAACTGTGCAAGCGACAAATCATGTGCCGACGCCATTGCCGTCTCTTGCCAGACATCTGATGAATCAAGACTTGGAACGGAAGTAAACGAGGTCGAGTCAACCACAATCACTGTATTCTCGTCTAATCCCACCAACTTATTCAGGCGATAGTTCATTATATGTCTGCTGTTCTCCAATCTCGATTTATCCAATTGATAAGTCTCAAGTTGCAGTTCATAACGGGTAATGTCATTCTCCAAAGCCGTACCCTGTTCATATTGTGCCCTGACCGTCTCTATCAGATCATTAGTCAGTTGGATATTCTCTCCATATACCCGGATTTGGTTGGTCAACTTATACATTTCCAAATAATAACCGGCAATCAGAAAACGCAAGTTGTTTCTATCC
>JAJQAR010000328.1 GCA_021203705.1 Prevotella sp.
ACTGTACTCGGCATCTAAATCCTCATCATCGTCGGAGCAGCTTGGGAGCAGACACACGACGCTTACCAACATCATCAGTACTATATAAAATTTATTTTTCATTGTCGTTATCTGATTAAAATTAATAACCATAGTGATTTACGTATGCCCCGTTGCTTCGGGAAATAGCGTCAGTAGGTATCGGGAGGATATAGCGTACAGGCGGCAGGGTACTAAGATCCTGATTCTTGCTTGTCCAGTTAGGAATGTCCGTAGTCATAATCACACCCCTCTCGTCAATATAGATATAACCACGCAGTGAGCAACGGCACTGAGCCTTTGCGATACCCGTGTCGTCATCAAGCCATGAGCACCAGTCGGCACTTGACCAACCTTTCGTAGGCATCAAGTCGGCATTGAGTCCGAAGTTCTGCCAGAGGTTTTCTACTGTCACACCGTCAACCTCGTAGGTATAGAACTCGAGAACGTCAAGAGTTTGGTTAGGATAGCTGCCGTCCTTAGGATTGCTTACTATGTTGTAGAAAATCTTAGTAGGATAGTTGTCGTATTCATCGTCAAAGTCGTATGAATAATCCTGACTGCCGAAGCCGTAGTATTGCCAGAACACCTTATAGAGCACCTGGTTGTAGAGGTTCCAGCGAACGAGGTCTTTCCAGCGCAGGTTTTCACCGGCGAACTCCCATTTGCGCTCATTGAAAATGAGTTGGAAGAAGTCATCTTTAGTAGTAGCAGCATCAACGTACTCATCCACCATCTGTGTCTCGTTGTCAGTCCCACGGAAAGCACGCTCGCGAACAGTCTTGAGAGCCTCCTTAGCAGCCTCAGTAGGGCCATTGTTGAGTTCGTTTTCTGCCTCTGCGAACATCAGAAGCACATCAGCATAGCGCATATATGGGAAGTTGATACCCGTGCTACCACTGCTCTGATAGCCCTGTGTATGGTTCTCGTCCCAGAATTTCGACCATTTATTGCAATAGTTGTTGTAATCGTTGAGAATGACAGGCGTGCCGTCGTAGTCATAATACCAATAACCGATAGTATTGCGGCGCAAGTCATTTTCATCGAAAGAGAAACGGTAGAACTCGTTCAGGCGGACACTTCCGCTTGAAGTACCCCAAAGGTTAGGAGCTTCCGTACCACCGGCACTTGAGTCGTTACCTTTAGGACCGTGAACATAGCCAACGTTACCAGAGACATCCATTGTGAAAGGTATTTCGAAGATAGGGTCATCATCGTTGGCAACCTTATAGTTACACTCATCGATGAATACCTCCCAGAAACCTTTTGTCAGAGAGTGAGTGCCAGAGGATATCACGGAGTCGCAATAATTTCTTGCTATCTCGTAATAAGTCCTATAGTCGTCCTGACGTTTCATTGTACCTATGTCGGAGTTGGAAGTACCAGGGTAGAGAGAGTAACCGCCGCGATAGAGTGCGATACGTGCTATCAAAGCCCAGCAATATTCCTTAGAGCAACGTTCAACGCCAGCAGATAGATCAGCCGCGTATTCCATAGTAGGAGCAGCTTCCGCAAGGTCAGTGATAAGAGCATCAAGGATATCATTACGGTCAGCCATCGGCATTACCAAACTCTCTGAGTCGTAAGTACGTGTCATAGAGAAAGGTATGTCGCCGAAATAAATCACGAAGTCTAAGTAGCTCATAGCCCTGAGGCATTTAGCCTCACCAATCATTTGTAACAAGGCGGTATCTTTCTCCTCGTAGAGTTCGCTTTGTTCAGCCGCACAGATGAAGTTGTTAGTACTCTCTATTCCTGAGTAAACAGTCTCCCAAAGCGTCTGCAATGTACTGGCGTCTGCCTCACAGTCAAACAATTTGTACTCATTGTGGCTGGTGCTTTGTGTCTCGGCAGTACTGGTAGTAAACTCAACGTCACTGTTATAGTTGAACGTTGTAAGATAGTAGTTGCCGTAAGAATTGTTTCTACAAATCTTGTAATAAACATTGTTGAGCAGTCGGTTGGCTTCTTCGGTGGAACTAAAAATGTAGTCGTCAGTGAACGTGGAAGGAGAGTCCACGTCCAGATAGTCGGAACACGACGATATTCCCATCAATGAAAGAAGGAGAGCCAAGCTCGTATAAATAAATTTTTTCATTGTCGTTTGGATTAGAAAGTTATGTTAAGACCGAATAAGTAGCCATGACTACGTGGATAACGGTTGTAGTCAACACTTGGTGTCAAGCCGCTCTGGATGTCGACTTCAGGGTCGTAGCCGCTATAGCCTGTCAGACAGAATACGTTGGAACCGGTTACATAGAAACGCAGTCTCTCGATACCCCACTTACGTGTGATGTTCTGTGGCAGCGTGTAACCTATCGTGATATCGCTAAGGCGCAGGAAAGAACCGTCCTCAACGAAGTACGAATGAGTGTATCTTGATGTAACGTCATTCGGATTCCAAAGAGTTTTACCAGAATTGAGAGCCTCATAGACATCAAGGTATTCAATATGCTGGCTGTTGCTTAAGAGCATCTCACCCATATTGTATAGAGTTCCGTCCTCATTATAAATGTCACCGAAATAAACCCATCGGTTCTCATAGTTGAACTTGGCAAGCACGTTGAGCGGGCTCGTATTGCTTGAATTAACAGCTGATGAGAGGTCGTATGCGGTAGCATTGAGGATATCGAAGTCTAAGATGTAAGTGAAGTTAGCAGTGAGGTCAAAGTTCTTCCACCTTCCCGTGATACCGAAACCACCTTGCAGTTTCGGGTTGGTATTACCGATGACTGTACGGTCATATTCGTTGATAACGCCATCAGGCACACCGTCAGGTCCGCTGATATCCTTGAACTTAGGACGTCCAGGAGCAGTACCATAGATAGCGTCGCAGTTCAGAGTTCCTTCTTTGGCAACATAGTTGTATCCAGAGCGCTCAAACTCGTCGAAAGTATAAAGACCGTCATAGATGAAACCGTAGATAAGACCAACTTCTTTGCCCTCCATTAAGCAGAAGTCGTTATAAGCGGAGCTCCATCTGCTGGATGTTGTCCACAGAACGTTATCCTCACCATTGATTTTGTCAACGCGTGTCTTGTTCTTACCCATAGTGAGAGTGAAGCTCAACTCCGCATCTTTCTTTCTGATAATATCAGCGTTCAATGTCAACTCGATACCCTTGTTAGTAACCCTACCGATATTCTGTATCTGCTGGGTGTAACCCGTAGTAGTAGGTATTTTTGCGGTATAGAGCAAGTCACGTGTGGTGTTCCAGTAGAACTCAGGAGTGATTGTAAGTCTGTTTTTCAGAATACCCCAGTCAACAGCGATGTTACGTGTAACGGTAGTCTCCCATTTGATGTCCTTGTTAGCGAAAGTGCTTGAAGTGGCATAATAAGCCTCACCGTTGATAGTACCCTCACCCCAGCTTGGTCCACCATTGGAACTGATTGTATATTGGTAACGCCAGAGGTCGGAATCGATATTGTTGTTACCAGCCATACCGTAGGCTATACGGAGTTTCAGGTTGTCAATCCAACTGACGTTCTTCATGAAGTTTTCCTCAGAGATTACCCAAGCGCCGGAAACAGATGGGAAATAGCCCCACTGGTTGCCAGGAGCGAACTTAGTGGAACCGTCGGCTCTGAACGTAGCGGAGAGGAGGTATCTGTGTTTGAAGTTGTAGTTCGCCTGTGCGAAGTAAGAAGCCATACGGTTAGGAGTAGCTACAGAAGACGTAGTAGCATAAGCAGTACCTAAGCCCAAGTTGGCGAAAGCATCCCTTGGAGAAATAGTCTGTGGGAAGTAGCGTGCGCTCTCGTAAGTCTGTGTTGACTTCTGATCCTGGATTTCAAAACCTAACAAGAATGAGAGGTTATGCTTGTCTTTCAGCGTAAGGTCGTAAGTGAGAGTGTTTGTCCAAATGTATTTGTCTGTACGCTTGTTGGTAATCTGTACAACTGGTTCGTCGTTGTTGGAGATACCGGTGCTTGTGAGATAGCCATAGTAACGGTTGTTATCAGAGAAGCCCCATGACTGACCGAGGTCAGTCTTAAAATTCAAGCCCTTGATGATATTCCAAGTCAAAGAGAACTGGTTGGTGATGGTGTAAGCGTGCTTCAACTGGTAGTTCTGGTCGATTTCCTCCAACGGACTTGACAAGATCCAGTATTTTTCATCGTTGTAGCTTACGGTCTTGTCAGCACGGTACATAACCTCTCTCAAACCGTTAGTAGGACGATAGCGCAAAACGCCGATCAAACCGCCGGTACCGATACCGTCTGCACCTGCACCGAGGTCACGTCTGTAAGTGATACGCGGGTTGATGAGGAGTTTTAATTTTGGGGTTATCTGCACGTCGATCTTCGTGTTGAAGTTAGTACGGCGTACGCCAGAGCTTGCCACGATACCGTTTTCATTGCTCTGTGTAAGAGAAGTGTTGAAACGCAACCTGTCGTTACCACCTTTAACGGTAACGTTGTACATCTGTGTCAATGCAGTACCACCCATGATCTCATCCTGCCAGTCGTGCGTTGTGGCATTCTTATAAAGGTCAAGGTCGTTAGGGTTGCCATAGTCATTTCTGAACTGGTATATCTTAGAGTTACTTGCCACTGTGTAGTCCTGCTGGTAGCGTACGAACTCGTAGGTGTCGAGAAGATCAACCTTTCCTGCAAGTCTCTTGCCTTGCCAGTAAGCGTTAAACTCAACCTTTGTCTTACCAGCCTGTGCTGATTTTGTGGTGACAACAACTACACCGTTACCACCCTTAGCACCATAAACAGCGGTAAGTGAGGCATCCTTCAAGACGTCAATAGATTGGATATCGGTAGGAGGTATATCGTTGATGTTATCAGTGATGAAACCATCGACGATAAACAGAGGCTGACTGTTGTCAGTACTAAGAGAAGTACCACCACCACGAATACGGATGTTGATGTCAGCACCAGGGGCACCATCGACTGTGGTTACCTGAACACCGGCGATTTTACCTTGCAGCGCCTCACCAGCAGAAGCTACAGGCACAGCCGCCAACTTAGCACCGGAAACGGAACCGACAGAACCGGTGAGGTCTTTCCTTGCCCTGCTGGTATAACCGATAACCACGACATCATCGAGCGACTGCTCATCGCTTTCGAGGATGATATCCAAGCGTTCTCCTGCAGAAGGCTTTACCTCCAGCGTTTTCATACCAATGTATGAAACAATGAGTTTCTTACCCGAGCTTACAGTCAGGGAGAAATCTCCATTCAGATCCGTAATGGTACTGTTCTTCTGATTCCCTTGTTCGATGACGGTTGCACCGATAACATCTTCACCATTGGAATCCTGTACATGTCCTTTTACGGTCAAGCTCTGGGCGTACATTCCTGGAATAGCCAAAAACAGGAACGTGAGAAGCCACAAAGCCCTTTTGCATTTACTTAAGTTTCCCATTAGTTAATAAGTTGTTAATTACATGATTTATTTTGATTTAAATTTAATAAATATTTAATGATTTCCATGTATTTATAAATAAGACGATAGCAAATTCAATCATTAATTTTTAATGTTCTATAATTC
>JAJQAR010000187.1 GCA_021203705.1 Prevotella sp.
GTTGATATCTCATCCGGTATCAAGAACATCACATTGCGTGCAACTGGTGATGACAGGTTCTACAACCTGAACGGTCAGAGAGTAACATCTCCACGTAATGGTGTTTACATTTTGAACGGAAAGAAGATTTTGATTAAATAAACTTTTGTGTTTAAATTGTTAATTGAGGAGGAGAAGTCGTGAGACTTCCCCTCTTTTTGAAAAAGAAATACCAGCACATTTAGAACTGACTGGAATATAAATATTTGTTTTATAAACTTATAGTTTTAAATTGAAAAAACTTTGGAAAGAGGTCGCCGTGAGGCGGGCTCTTTTTTAATGAAACAACCTTTCAATATCCTGTTGTTTCAAGATACTGATGATAGACTTGCCATCGGGGGTGTAGTTGACGTTAGAGCACATAAAGAGGTTGTTGATGAGGCTTTCCATTTCCTCGTTGCTAAGCACCTGACCGTAAGGAATTGCGGCACTGCGAGCAAGTTGCAGGGCAATGGAGCTATTTATACTGTCACCAATGGAAGAAGGCTGTTCGGCGAACTCCTCCACCATGTTTTTCAGGAGTTTTATGATATCCACACCATCAAGACCAGATGGGATGCCGTTAATGGAATAAGTAGAGCCACCAAGAGAAGTCAGTTCAAAGCCCAGAGCTTCCAATTCAGGGAACATCTTTTTCAATACAACCGCCTCTGTGGGAGAGAACTGTATCGTCTCAGGGAACAACATCTGCTGTGAACTGCCGTTTTTCATTTTAATCTGCTCAAGATATTTCTCGTAAAGAATACGTTCATGAGCACGATATTGATCTACAATCATCAGTCCCGATTTGATAGCCGTCATGATATACCTGCCCTTATACTGGTAATGAGAAGGAGATTTTTCCTCTACTGTAAGCTGCGACTCCGTAACATCACCACCTGCATTAAACAAGTTTTGAGGAGCATCCTGTGATATTTGGCTATTATTACTGTCCGATTTCCCCAAATTATCATATAACTTTTGCCATGACGAGGCATTTGAATTGTCATTTGGCTTTGCATGGGAATGAGAGGCATTTGACCCATGAAATGGATTATATTGAGGGTCAAAATCCACCTTCGGCAACTTGCCGTTACTCTTTGTTGGGTCAAATACAGGGATGTCAGGCTTCCCCACAGTATCAAAATCTATCGAAGGCACATCGTTGAACCGACCTATGGCATCTTTTATCGCCGCAAGGAGAATTTGCCAAACAGTCTGCTCGTTCTCAAACTTAATTTCAGTCTTGGTAGGATGAATATTCACATCAATATCCTCCGCATTGACATCAAAATAAATGAAGTAAGGTATCTGTTCACCCAATGGTATAAGACGCTCGAAAGCCGTCGTTACCGCCTTGTGAAAATACGGATGTTTCATATATCTGCCATTAACAAAGAAATACTGTTGAGAGCATTTCCTGCGCGATGCCTCTGGCTTACCCACAAACCCTGTAATCTTGCAGACCGAAGTCTCCACCTCGATGGGAATAATATCCTGATCGAGTTTTTTGCCGAACACGTCAACTATCCGTTGTTTGAGACTGCCTGCTTTCAGGTTGAACAGTTCTGTTCCGTTGCTATGAAAGGTAAAACTGATGTTGGGATAAACGAGAACAATACGCTCGAATGCCGTCAGAATATTATTTAGTTCAGTAGTGTTAGACTTCAAAAACTTACGCCTTGCCGGTACATTGAAGAAGATATTCTCAACAGAAAAGTTACTTCCCACAGGACAAGACACAAGTTCCTGTCCTGTAACCTTAGAACCGGAAATGGAGACATGAGAGCCAAGTTCACTATCCCTCGTGCGAGTCTTCAACTCCACCTGCGCCACGGCAGCTATCGAGGCAAGAGCCTCGCCACGGAACCCCATAGTGTGAAGTGCGAAAAGATCCTCTGCCTTGCGTATCTTCGAGGTGGCATGACGCTCAAAAGAGAGGCGTGCGTCTGTCTCGGACATTCCCTTTCCGTTGTCTATCACCTGTATCGAGGTGCGCCCGGCATCCACGACAAGAACGTTTATCGTTGTAGCCTCCGCATCCACAGCATTCTCAACAAGTTCCTTTATCACTGAGGCAGGACGCTGTATCACCTCACCGGCAGCAATCTGGTTGGCAACAGAATCAGGCAAAAGTTGTATTATATCGCTCATTATCTTTCTCTCCTATAAACAAAGTAAAATACGCCACACAGCTACAAGTACAAGGATAAGAATTACGAGGACACCAAAACTGAGCATCACACTCCCTGCAAGCCGTCGCTCATTGCGTTTTTTTGCATATTTTGTGGCATTAAGAAACCTTCCCCGAAGGCGTTCTCCACCGTAATGGATTTCCGAAACGGTATCAGTCATGCCAAGTTCACTCTTTGCCCTGTCCTCGATAGCCTTTAACCTATCCTTCCGCTCATCGACATACAAGTACTCATGATGAAACTTACGTGGCTTCTGCTGACTGAAAATGCTCATTCCTCCTGTTGTTTTTCCTCCGTTTCAATAGAATTTTCTTCTATTTCAATAGCCTTATCCTCTGTCACAGCCGACTCATCCTCCGTCTCAACTGGCTTATCCTTATTCTCTGATGACTGTTCATCATCAGATGAAATATTGACTTCCTCTGTCGGTGGCGTTACGGTTTCAGTATCAGAGAGTTTTTCATCCGCATCAACATTTTGCACTTTCAAAGAGTCTGAGGTCTGCACAGACAATGAGTCGGAACTCTGCTCTCCCAAAGAATCTGAAACATTTGTTCCCAACGAATCCGCAACATTCACTTGCAAAGAATCAGAAGCAAGAGATTTGAGAGTATCGGCAGCCTCCTGTTGCGCTTTAATTTCCTTTACCAAAGCATCATCAGCAGTGCCAGTCACAACACTACCCGAATTGATATATTGCAACGGAGCAGAGTGACGCTGGATATTCTTCAGTTCCGTACCGCTTTTCTTTCCACGCCAATTGAATATATCATCCTTATTGAGAGGGCGCACATAGTCGAACCATGCAAAAGAAGGGAGTTTCGACTTGTCAGGAGGCACCTGCGTTACAGGATACATAGTACCGACGTTCTTGCTTGCCCAAATCTTCTGCAACTGGCGATTCTCCATATACATCCGCATGGTATCTGTCTCGATATATACCATATTGACGTATGAAGTATCCTTATCCTCCTCAATATAATAAGCGGCAAGTACATTACCAATGGCATCTGTGCGATATATCTCCCCATTCTGGAAATAGCCGTACATATCACGTGAGGAAATCTGGTTGAAATAGTCGGTTCTCGGTATTTTCTCCACCGAAAGAGCCTGATTGATAACATGACTATGATCGATAGTTGAATCCTTCATGTACACCTCGATAATCTCACCGAGCAACTGGCGGTTGTCGTTCCACGTAATCGGGTCTTTATACATTGTCATGCACGAGTCTTTGGTATTATAGACCAATGAATCACAAACAGCCTGCACATCACTCCTATATGCCCTGACCTTGTTATAGCAATGCACCTTCCGGAAAACCGAGTCGGTATTCATATTAAAAGTATATAGCCTTATAGTATCTGAATGCATATAAAGCGTGTCGCCCTGTGAAAAATCCTTCATCACGGCACTATCGGTGGCAAGAGCCGTACCTGTAAGTTCGTTATACCACAGATACTCGCTGTCGAGTTCATTGTTGTTCTCCTTGTCAATATAAACCACATTATTGAAGCCCTCGCTGATACCCGTTATCTCATCGTAAAAAAGACTGTCGCCAGTAATCTCCTTCCCCTCATTCTCCAATGTGGAGCGTTGGTATAGGCGAGCCCTATCATTGTCGGTATCATAGAAGCCGTCAATAGTATGTACAATATTATTGTCAGACACAATCACCGAAGGTCCCGTCACATGAGCAACAGAAGTGTTTGTGTCATAATACAGCGTATCGGTGTTCATCACATACTTCGGGTTCTTCAGGTTCACGTCATAATAGAATACCGACTGGCGTGTCTCGGTGTCGTACTCACCCCAGTCAGACACAAGAACATTATCCTTGTCAATCATCTTACCACCCTCAAAAAAGTACCCGATACCATAGAGACGGTCATAGTTCAGACTATCAGTATATAGTTTTGTCTGCCTATGAGTGAGTATCACGTTATAGCGTGACTCTGCCAACTGCTCGTTGCCGTCGTAATAAGCATAATCGCTGAACAAGGATAGTGTGTCTCCTTGATACATTTTCACGTTACTGAATGCTCTCAGTGAGTTGGATTCCTGATAGAAATATGCACTGTCACACAACAGGCGTGCGCCCTTTTGCTTAAACTCAACGTTACCGTTGAGCACCTGTGCCGTTGGGTTGTTGCCATACTGGTCAAATCTCAGACGGTCAGCATGCACAAGATATATGCGCTCATCCGTCTTGGGGCGTTCCTTCTTTTTGGTCACCTTGTGCGACTGTCCCAATACGCTAAGTCCAAACAGGCATAAGATTACCAAAAAAAGTACCTTATGCCCGTTACATAATATCTTATCCTTGTCTTTTATCGTCATTTGACCCAACCCTCGTACTCGTAATCACAATCCCTGTAACGGTCACTGATCTTGATATAAGTACTCTTGATCTTTTTCTGTATCCATTCCTTGATAAACTCATCCTTCCGTTTAGCGAGAACAATGTCTTTCATTGCCTGGAAGTCCTCTGTAATAGTGGCACGGTGAGTCTCAACCCTACTCTTCAATTTCACGATGACGCATTGCAGTTTGCCGTTCGCCTCACTAACCATCTGGAACGGCTGTGAGACCTCTCCCACTTTGAGCGTGTCAACTGTCTTGGCAATCTCAGAAGGGAGGTCACGCAACTGGAACTTACTCGTATGTCCTGTCTCTGTGAAGTTTGACATCAGTCCGTTGTTATTGCGCGTGTCCTTATCATCAGAGACGAAAGAAGCAGCGTCTTCAAACGTGAATTTCTCCGCACGTATGTCAGTAGCAAGAGTATCTAAATTCGCAATAGCTGTATTGATAGCCTCCTGTGAGACAACCGGTTTACGTAGGATATGGCGGACCTTTATCTTGTCACCACGCTTGTCTATCAACTGTATGATATGATATCCAAACTCGGTCTCGACAATCTTTGAGATTTTTTTCGGGTCAGTAAGGTTGAACGCAACAGTAGCAAAAGCAGGATCCAATATCCCCCTACCTACATAATCCTCAAACTCACCGCCCTGACGCGCTGTACCGGGGTCTTCTGAATACAACCTTGCAAGAGTGGCAAACGATGTCTCACCCCTTGTAACACGGTCGGTATAATCACGCAACTCATCTTTTACCCTTTCTATCTCTTCAGGCTCAACACGAGGGTAGCGGACTATTATCTCCACCTCAACCTCTGTTGGGATGATAGGAATGCTGTCTTCAGGCAAGTCTTTGAAATACGTCCGCACATCAGCAGGAGACACAGTGATATCCTCAACAAGGTTTTCCTTTTCCTTATCTATCATCAGACGGTTGCGGAAATCATCATGCAACTGTAAACGCATTTCCGGAATCGTCATTCTCTTGTATTCCTCCAATTTCTCCTTGTTGCCGTCAACCATCTGAAGCCAATAACTGATCTGGCGTTCCACGCTTTGGGCAACCTCCGACTCACTGACCTCCACACTGTCTATCTCCGCCTGGTGCAGGAAAAGTTTCTGAATGGCAAGTTGCTCTGGTATCACACAGTCGGGATTTCCATTCCACTCTGTACCGTCCATCTCTCCCTGCAACCTTGCCGTCTCAACATCAGACATAAGGATAGGAGCATCACCGACAACCCATATCACCTCGTCGATGATACTGGCAACATTCACATTTTCTTCTTCGTCAACAGAGTCAACGGCAGCCGAGTCTTTGGCAACTGTCAGAACAGTATCGTGCTCAATTGCCTGCATAGAATCCAGCACAACAGCCTGTAAAGAATCCTGCAATACCTCTTGAACTGTGTCTTGTGCCACCCCTTGTTCATCAACAACGTTATCATACCACGAGCGTGCGCTCATGCTGACGAAGAACACCGATGAAACGGCAAGCCACAACAATATCCTACCCGTGTATCTCATTCTGTCAGTGATTATTGACCGTTTTCAGTACATCATAGTCAACCTCAACGGTATATCTCTCCCTAAGTTCAGTCACCCACTGCTTTTCGAGTGCATCCTGATAGTCGGCTGTAACCAACCCACGCACATCCTCGTAGCTATCAGGTTTTTTCAAGAGTTTGCCATAAACAGCATCTATCGGGAAATCCTTTACAGCCGTAACGGTAGTATCTTTCTTGAATACCATCTTGTCGATAAAAGCGTTGTCGCCTTTCTTAAAGACACCTTTCTCCACACGTATCCTGAGTACAGAATCATTGTTGAACGTAGTGCGCAACTTATCAGCCCACTTGTCGAAATCCAATTTCTTCACGCAGTCCTTGACAGCCTTCACGTCCTCGTTCTGTTTTACATGATATACCATACCCTTATAGCGTGGGGTATCCCAAGCATAGTTTTTCTTGTTTCTTGCAAAAAAAGCCTCCAACCCGGCATCATCTTTTGCCGCCTTGTCCCATACCATGCGGTTGCTTATCTCATAGAGCAACAGACCATCGTGGTATTCACGGATAAGGTTCTTCAACTCAGGGTCTTGGGCAGAAAGCTCCTCTGCCTTGCCAGCAAGAATATCTTCATTATTAAACTTTCCACCCGATGCCTCCTCCATAGCCGCCAATTTATCATCCACGATCTTCTCACGTATACCACGCGACTCTATGAAGCGCATGATGTCATTGCGTAGAGTGTCGTAAGGCTCAAAATCCTTGTGGCCTTTCAGCAGAATGATGTGATAACCGACAGGCGACTGCACCGGCTCACTCATCTCACCCACTTCAAGAGCGTATGCAACATCCTCAAACTCCTTGAGAACCTGTCCCGGCTGTATCCACGGCAACTCTCCACCGTTCTTTGCCGTACCAGGATCTTCGGAGTATTTCTTTGCCATCTCCGCAAAGTCGGCACCTTCCTTCAGGACGTTATAGATAGAGTCGGCACGAGTATGTGCAATCTCAAGTTCCTCGTCGGAGGCATCCTGGGAGGCATAAATCAAGATATGAGCAGGTTTTATAAGTCCTTTATCACCGATACGTTCCTTTGTCCTGTCGTAAACAGCATGAGCCTCTTTCTCCATATCCTCGTCATCGACGAATGAGGGGCGTATCTGCTGGTCACGGTACATGGCAAACTCCTTCTTGAAAGATGTCAGAGTGTCAAGTTGCGCATCATTGGCAGCAGCAACCTTCAACTTATAGTTAACGAACAGGTCAACGTACTCATCGACAGTTTTCTTGTCAATCACATCATCAGAGTTATTCTTGTTATAAGAATACTCAAATTCCGAACGTGTAACGGGAACACCATTGATTGTCATCAATATCGGGTCTTCCTCTTGTGCATTAGCCACGCCCCCACAAAGGATGGCAGCTAAAAAAAGCATTAAAAACTTCATCTCTATGTTTTGATATTTACTTTCTCTCATTGATAACTCCCTCTGCTAACCAAAACGGCACGAAATATATTTTTATTACTTAACAATCTGGATTATTATTCCAATCACTCCGGACGGGAGTAGTTTGGAGCCTCACTGGTGATTGAGATGTCATGAGGATGACTTTCCAAAACACCGGCATTTGTAATGCGGACGAACTTGGCATCATGGAGGGCAGTGATGTCCTTGGCACCACAATAACCCATACCAGAACGCAAGCCACCAACCAACTGATATATCACCTCCTGTAACGTACCCTTGTAAGGCACCCGTCCAGCAATCCCCTCCGGCACGAGTTTCTTCACGTCCTTGGTGCCCGACTGGAAATAGCGGTCGGTAGAGCCGTTCTCCATAGCTTCAAGACTACCCATGCCACGGTAGCTCTTGAACTTCCTGCCGTTGAATATTATCGTGTCGCCAGGGCTCTCCTCCGTACCAGCCACAAGTGAGCCGATCATCACGGAATAACCGCCAGCAGCCAACGCCTTTACTATATCACCAGAATAACGCAAACCACCATCAGCGATAAGTGGAATGTCTGTTCCTTCCAATGCGCAAGCAACATCATAGACAGCACTCAACTGCGGTACACCGACACCAGCAACAATACGTGTGGTACAGATACTACCAGGACCGATGCCCACCTTTATGGCATCAGCACCATTCTCTACCAGCATCTTGGCGGCAGCACCAGTAGCGACATTGCCTACTACTATATCCACATTGGGGAAGGCGTTCTTGGCCTCAGCGAGCTTCTCAATAACATACATTGAATGACCGTGTGCAGTATCGATTACTATCGCATCTGCCTTTGCATCGACGAGAGCCTGCATCCTGTCGAGAGTGTCAACAGTAACACCGACACCGGCAGCAACACGCAGACGTCCCTTCTCATCCTTACATGCTATCGGTTTGTCCTTCACTTTTGTGATGTCCTTGTAGGTGATAAGACCCAACAGTTTGTTGTCGTTATCAACGACAGGCAACTTCTCTATCTTGTTCTCCCTAAGGATTTTCGCTGCTGCCTTAAGATCTGTCTGTATCTTCGTGGTAACGAGGTTCTCTTTTGTCATCACCTCGTCAACAGTCTTGTCGAGGCGGTTCTCAAAGCGCAAGTCCCTGTTCGTAACGATACCCACCAAATGGTTGTCATCATCAACGACAGGAATACCTCCGATATGATATTCAGCCATCATGCCTAATGCCTCCTGCACGGTGGAGCCACGACGTATCGTTACAGGGTCGTAAATCATGCCGTTCTCCGCACGCTTCACGATAGCCACCTGACGCGCCTGCTCCTCAATGGACATGTTCTTGTGAATAACTCCGATACCGCCTTCACGGGCAATGGCAATAGCCATCGCCGACTCCGTCACGGTATCCATAGCAGCTGTAACAAACGGTATGTTCAAGTCGATGTTGCGGGTGAACTTCGTTTTTAACTCTACTGCCTTAGGCAGCACTTCTGAATAAGCTGGAACCAAGAGAACATCGTCAAAGGTCAGACCGTCCATCACGATTTTATCTGAAACAAATGATGACATAGTGTGTAGTATTAAAATTATTGGCTGCAAAATTAGAGAAAAAAATCCACATACTATATCCCTTTATGTAAATTCTTTTTGAATTAATGCTATTTAACGCAGCATTTTCATATTAAAAGTTTTTATTTTTGAGAAGTGAAAAATAGGGTTTTTCCTCATACTTTTAGGGGATGTAGGCTATTTTTTTGTTGTTTTTATATTAACTTTGTCGGCAAATAATATAAAATGATGATTATGAAGAGAGGTATTTTACTTACAATAGTTGTGGCTGCCCTGTCAATGCCGCTCGCAGCACAGTCTTACCAGAACAGTCGTTATTACAACCCTAACAGTGGGAGGTTGGATTACAGTAGTGGACATCACAGTTTGGGCATCGATGTTGGAGATGCTTACTATGGTTTCAGAATAGGACCATCGTTCTCAACTGTACACTCCGGTATTCCAGAATTGGATGCAAACAGTTCGCAAACCGGTCTCACCCTTGCTTTATTGACAGGCATACCCCTCACAAACAAAGTACCTCTTTATTTTGAGTTAGGATTGATGTACACAGAAAAGGGAGGAAAGCAAAAGTGGGAAGGAGATAAGTTGGTGTATAACCTCAATTATCTTGAGATACCGCTCGTAATAAAATATGTATATGAGATTGGCAGCGACTTCTCCATACAGCCGATGTTCGGCGGTTATCTTGCCTGTGGCGTGGGAGGAAAAACAAAGAATTATGATGCCAGGACTGTTGTACATTCATTCTCAAAGGATATGTACCGCCGTTTTGACGGAGGTCTACGTATCGGATGCGGTGTCGGGTTCAATGTCGCATACGTTGACCTTGTGTATGACATCGGACTTGCCAATATCTGCCATGACTCTTTCGAGTCAACTCATAACGGATGTCTGTATATTGACTTCGGTGTGAATTTCTAATGCGCCGGTAGCGTATTAGAAAAAATAAAATTGCTTATTTTGTAAGCACCGCAAGCACCGTTTTCATTTTGAAATAGTCTTCCGACATATACATCAGCCCTTTATAAGGATTATTTGTACCCCATGAGTTCTTGCATATAAAATAGGTCTTATCGTTGCTGTCGTGTGCCAAGCCGACGATTTCCATGCAGTGGTCATCGGTAGTCGAGAAATTCTCGAACGCACGCTGCCTTGTTTCTTGTGTAACCACAACGAAACTTTTGAGTTTCGCCGTTCCACGTTCAAACGAAAATCCCGGTTCGGTAACGTCCCCTTCCCAGCACACACAATGCCCTGACCTTACGGCACATTCCACTCGTTCTATCAGAGTATCAATGGGCACGTTATAAAACTTATATCCGTTCTTGTTGTCGGGCAGGTCAAGAACAATGTTTTTATAGAAAGGTTTGTGTGAAAAAGAAGTCAATGCCACATATTCATCTTTAAGGCATACACTATGTGCAAATTCAAGAGGAGTATATGTCACGCCAAACATATATACGTTCTTTGGCAGAGGGTTTATGATGTCATCGAGCAAATCCACATTGTTTTCACGCAGTGAAGCCAGTCCTTTCCGCTTTTGTATCATTTCGTCGCATACCCCTGCCACTTTTCGGCATACCACATTGAAATTGCAGTCAGAATGGTAAGACTCGTAAGGCATCACCCCATATTCCTCCAACAAATCAAGCAACATCGGAGCGACACCACGCAAAGAAATAGAGTCTTGTCTTTGTGTAAGATAATACCGTTCTGCTTCCTGCAACAACAGCATACGAGCCACATACGCCACCGACAAATTCACCGAGTCCCCCTTCATGATATGTTCGCTCTCTATGGTAGCCAACATTGCGTATGCCCAGCACAGGCTGTTTGCCCCCTGGTCTTTCACTGGTGTCATGCCATTCATCACATCCATGGTGAACACATCATCCCTATCTTTCTTGTTATTCCCCTCTTTCTCATTTCCACACGAACAGAGTAATACGGCGACAACAAGAGATAATATCACTCCTTTCAAGGCTATCTTATTTTTGCGAAGCAATTAGTTGTAATAACTTGTCAACAGCAAATTCTTCGGGGATGTTTTTCTCAACACATTCCTTCTTGCGATAGAGGGAAATCTTGCCACGTCCTGCACCGACATAGCCGTAATCGGCATCCGCCATTTCACCAGGACCGTTGACGATACAGCCCATAATGCCAATTTTCAAGCCCCGCATGTCCTTTGTAGCCTCCTTGATCTTAGCTATCGTGGAGCGCAGGTCATAGAGTGTTCTGCCACAACCAGGACAACTGATGTACTCCGTTTTTGATATCCTAAGACGTGCCGCCTGCAATATACCGAAAGCAGTGGCGTTCACATCATCTATGGATATCGTACCGTCGTTGATAAGCCAAATACCGTCTGCCAATCCGTCAATAAGCAACGCACCCATATCAGCAGCAGCCTCTATCTGGAAGTCGCCTTTCTCATTATTAGAATGACTGTAATTCTGGATAAACACAATAGGGTTAGTTATTCCCCCAGCCAACATCTCATGCACAAGGGCACGGTTCTCACCAAGTGAATTGGAATGGTCGCTCATGCACACCACCACTATCTCAGGGTGGGCTTTCAGACAGGCAAAATACTCGTTCTTGTCAGCACCGTATTGTATCCACAAGAATTTTACAGGCGTATCATAAAGACTGATAAACGGAATAGCGTTGTAAGGGAATATAGGGTAAACGTTCTCACGGTCAACGAGATTAGCATACACATTATAATCGAGGATATATCCCTGTCCCGGTAATTTCCTTTCAGGCAACACCTTGCCAACATACACATAATCGGGAATCATGTCGGGATTAGCGTTGCTGTCAATTTTGTTTCTCTCGTTAACACACGAACAGACCACGACAGGTGGGTTGTCGCCCCCGATATTGGCAACAGGAACGGTTGTCCTGCGCTTAGGATGAAGCCAATCAAAATTTTCAGCCTGCACGCCAGGAATGAAAATATGCCCGTTTTTACGTGATATATAATCCACAAGATGGCGTGCCACGGGGATTTCTGCCTCCGGCTCCTCTGTGAGTGACACCCTTATGGTGTCTCCTATGCCATCAGCAAGCAGCGTACCGATACCCAAGGCACTCTTTATACGTCCGTCCTCGCCATCACCAGCCTCCGTAACGCCAAGATGAAGAGGATAGTGCATGCCCTCACTCTCCATTGTCTTTACCAATAAACGTACCGACATCACCATAACAACAGTGTTGCTCGCTTTTATGGATATCACCACATCGTTGAAATTCTCACGCTTGCAGATACGCAGAAACTCCATGCAGCTCTCCACTATCCCTTCAGGTGTATCACCGTAACGACTCATTATGCGGTCGGAAAGAGAACCGTGGTTGACACCGATACGTATGGCCGTATGGTGTTCCTTGCAGATGTTCAGAAACGGGACAAACTGGCGTTCTATTTTCAGCAGTTCCTCTTTGTATTCCTTATCGGTATATTCAAATTTTTTGAAAGTGCGTGCCGGGTCAACATAGTTGCCAGGGTTTATCCTCACTTTCTCAGCATACAAGGCAGCGACATCAGCAACATGAGGATTGAAATGCACATCGGCAACAATAGGCACATCGAAGCCATCGGCAAGGAGACCTGCCTTGATATTCTTGAGGTTCTCCGCCTCACGCACCCCCTGTGTAGTAAGCCGCACATACTCCCCACCAACCTGTGCTATGCGCTCTGCCTGACGGACACTCGCCTCTGTATCATCTGTCGATGTAGTTGTCATCGACTGTACCCTGATAGGGTTGTCTCCGCCTAACGGAACACCACCGATATTAACCTCTGTGGTGTGGCGACGACTGTAATTGAATAAATCCATGGTATATAAAAGAGATTACTGTCAGTTTGTCTTGAACTTATATTTTACCTCCGCAAGATCCTGGTTAGCCTTCTCGATTTTCTTGCCCAAATTAGACTTGTAAGCAGTAAGACGAGAGGCAACAGCATCATCAGAGAGGGCGAGCATCTCAACAGCGAGGATCGCCGCATTCATGGCACCGTTGACACCAACCGTTGCCACTGGTATTCCCGGGGGCATCTGTATGATACTCAACATAGCATCAAGGCCATCGAGCATACCCTTGATAGGTACACCGATAACAGGTAATGTAGTACTTGCCGCAATGACACCGGGCAATGCGGCTGCCATACCGGCACCTGCGATTATCACTTTTATGCCACGTGCTTTCGCACCCTTGGCAAATTCCTCCACTGCAACGGGCGTGCGGTGCGCTGACAAGGCATTCACCTCAAACGGTATCTCCATTGAATCTAAAAAGGCCATCGCCTTTTCCATAACGGGCAAGTCGGATGTGCTGCCCATTATTATGCTTACTATCGTTCGCATACTATATAATTTGAATTAAAACTTCGTTCTACATTCAAATTATAAATTAAGAATTAAGAATTAAGAATTAAGAATTCGATTTTGCTTGGCTCCTTGCTTGCGAACTAATCATAATTCTCAATTTGTGACCATAATTCCAAATTTATAATTGCCCCTAACAGCTATTATGAATATCACTAACTTTCGTTCCGTTTTAGAAAACGAGAACTGAGCCGAAAGAGCAGGCTGCACCGAGGAGGAAGCCGAAAACTACCTCGTGGAGAGAGTGCTGGCGGAGGAGCATCCTACTTGTGCCGACCAAGCCGGCAAGGATGAACACCACGCAAAGCCACCAAATGGGGTTGAAGCCGAAAATGGCGGAGAACGCCATTATAGCCCCTGTAACGCCACCTATTGCCGCCGTATGCACGGAGATCTTGAGATACAGGTTCACCATGGCACAGGCAATCTGTACAACGAGAGCCGCGATGACGATGCTCCCGATGAAATGTGGCACATGCGACAGAGCCATGAAATAATAGCAGAGCAGGTAACAGATGATGGATATCACGTAGGGTATCACACGCCGCTCCTTATGTCCCATATCCACCAACGACCAACCGTAGTAGCGGCGGTATATGCGTATAAGCAGCCGTGGCAGTAATATGGTGAACAGGCAGACCATCAACAATAGGAACAGTTTGTATGCCCACGGCAACAGACTGAGATAGGTGAACAGAAAGAGACCTATCAATCCTACCAAAGGAAGATAGAACGGTGCGAACACGCTGCTCAACACCTTTGCCGCTATAATAATCTGTCTCTGCCTCATCGTTTCCTTAACCGTGCCACTGGAATGCCCAACTGCTCACGATATTTTGCCACCGTGCGCCGTGCCACTGGATATCCTTTTGACTGCATCATATCTTTTACCGCATCATCATTGAGTGGATTACTCTTGTCCTCGTTGTCAATTAACTCCTTAAGAGCTGTCTTTATCTTGCGTGTCGACATCTCCTCGCCATTCTCCGTGCGTATGCTGTCGCTGAAGAAATGGCGCAACTTGAATGTTCCCCACCGTGTCTGGGCATATTTCATGTTGCTCACACGTGACACAGTAGAAATGTCAAGCCCCGTCTTGTCAGCCACATCCTTGAGTATCATTGGTTTCAGGTCTGCTTCGTCACCGTCACGGAAAAACGCTATCTGAATGTCAATTATAGCTTTCATGGTGATATACAAGGTATGGCGACGTTGCTTGACTGCATCTATAAAGCCCTGCGCACGCTCAACCTTCTCCTTAGCATAAAGCAAAGCTTCTTTCTCATGGCGGTTCATCTTCCCCTTGTTCTTAATGTATTCAGTAACCATATCCACGAAAGATGGCGACACATAGAGTTCCGGAACATGACCGCCACTAACTGTGAACGTTACAGTGCCGTCGTCTGCGGTGTCAACAATGAAATCAGGAGTTATTTGCTGTGTATTGCGCCCTTCTGTCTCGCCGAGAGAAGAGCCAGGTTTAGGATTCAGTTTGAGGAGTTCCTTACATACAACCTTCACCGTATCAGCATCAACGCCAAGCTGGGCAGTAAGACGGTGCCACCGTTTGTTCATAAAATCATCAAAGCAATTGGAGACAACCTTTTCCATCAAGGTGCGCATGAAAGAAGGCGATTTGCGCCTGATCTGCAACAAGAGACATTCCTGAAGGCTGCGCCCGCAAATCCCTGGCGGGTCGAAAGTCTGCAATACAGCAATTACCTTTTCTATCTCGTCGGTATCAACCGAAATATTATGATATATGGCAAGTTCATCACTGAGTGTGTCAGCATCTTTGCGTAGTAGTCCGTCGCTGTCTAAAGAGCCGATGACATATTCCATCACCTCACGCTGGGTGTCGGTGAGTGTGACGCCAACCATCTGTTCCTTCAACTTGTCGTAAAAAGACACCTGATCACCGTAAGTCAGTTCCTCATATTCAGCATTACGCTCATTACTTATTACCTGCTGCATAGCGACAGGCATATCATCATCACCGCCTATACGGGAAAGAGCCTCATCGAGAGCCGATTCACGCTCCTCACGCTCGTTGGCAGTCTCAAAATCCTCATCAGGGTCAGCAGTGCCACCCTCCTCCTGTAACCTATCAGCAACATCACCACTGTTAGGGTCAAGACATTCGAGAGCCGGGTTGTCGTCGAGTTCTGCCTTGACGCTCTGTTCCAATTCAGCCAAGGGCATCTCGAGCAGGCGCACCGCGAGCATCTGCTGCTGCGTAAGTCGTTGCGTCTGTATTTGCTTTTGTGCTTGTGTCTGCGAGAGATGTTGCTCCATATTGCAAAAATACTACTTTTTTCAGAGTGGCGGAAATGTTTTCCCTCTTTTATGACATTGAAAATACCATAAAAATGACCATTTTCATGCTTAAAAAATGATTTATGTGTTGCAAAAATAAAGATTTTTCCAAATTCACATCTAATATTCCTAAATTATCATTACTTTTGCGCTGGTTTTTAAATCAAACTACTCAAAATCCATTATGCGATGGAAGATGAAAAAAGAACACAACACACACATCATCATATAGATGAATCAGAGGTGTACAGAAACAAGACCTTATCATCGGCTAAAATGCGCAAAAAATGGGCACATAGATGTTATATTCTACTTGTTATATTTGCGATAATAGTTTTTGCCGTTTGCGTTTGGTCATACTTTTTTGACAAATAATGCCCGTTTTGCGAGCATTATTTGTATTCTAATCGCTTAAATACATTTTGCGGTGCTTTGTTCCCATGTGAGCCTCAACCACATTGATAACATAGTCACCGAGCTTCTCGCACTCACTGACGATATCCATGTAAATTGTTCCTATGGTGTAGGTGTACTCATGGTTATTCACATCATTGAGGTTCTGCATTTTTAACTGGTTGCGGTAGTTGTTTATCTCGTTCTCGATATTGAAAGAACGACTGATGTCAAGTTTTTCCTTACGTCCCGACAACATCACGTTCATTTGGGTAAGACTATCATCGGTAAGCTCAAACATCTGTGACAAATGCTCCAACTGCTTTTCGGTGAAGTCCTCACCACCCTGCATCTTTCTACTCATGGTCTGTGCGATATTCAAACAACTGTCACCGATACTCTCTATTTCAGAAATCTCACGGAGCATGGCACGTATAGTAGCTTTTGTCTCATCACTCAGATGGGCGTTGCTCACACGGTCAAGGTATTTTGCTATCTCAATCTCCATGCGGTTGCTTATACTCTCGTATCTCTCAACCTTAGAGAACAGTTTGGAAAAAGTAGCGTCGCTGTCGGTAGTGAGCAGTTCACGAAGGTAGTTGAACATCTTCTGCATACGCTCACCAAAAAGTATTATTTCTTTCTGAGCCTCAAGCACTGACAACTCAGGTGTCTCCATAAGAGTGTTGCCACCGATATAATGCAGGCGGAACTCCTCGTTCTCCTCGCTTGAGCGCGGTTTTATCAAGAAACACACCACCTTCTCGATATAAGGCACGAACCAAATTAATATTAATGTGTTGCAGACATTGAAGCCAGTATGGAAGGCAGCAAGCACAACCGATAGTTTCACAGGATTGGCAACGGAAGAGTGTGGATCATAATGCACAATGTGGCATACCGTGTTGACAAAGGGATAAAAAACACACAATATCCATATCACACCGAACACATTGAACACCAAATGCGCCAAAGCAGCCCGCCGTGCCTGAGTGTTGGCACCGAGCGCGGCAAGATTGGCAGTAAGTGTCGTTCCGATATTTTCACCCATGACAAGAGCGATACCGAGATACACTGGCAACACACCACTGGAACACAGCACCATGGTAATAGCCATGAGAGCCGCCGAAGACTGCAAAATACAGGTGAGAACCGTGCCTATCAACAGGAATACTATAATTGTCATGTAACTGTCGATATCAAACGAAGTGAAGAACGCTAAAAGTTCTGTGTTATGTTCCAAATCCATGTCCTTGCCCGTCTGTCCCAACAGAGCGAGGGAGAAAAACATAAATGATATACCGAAGATGAAATCCCCTATGAACCTGCGCCGACGTGTGTAGAGCAAGATTATACCGACGATGAAGGCAGGGAACACCACATTGGTAAAATTGAATGAAAAACCAATGCTCATTATCCAGGCTGTCAGCGTTGTTCCTATATTCGCTCCCATAATAATAGAAATAGCCTGAGCGAGCGTTATCAGTCCTGCGTTCACGAACGAGACCGTCATCACCGTGGTTGCCGAAGACGACTGCACGGAGCACGTCACGAACATACCGGTGAGCATACCTGTGAAACGATTTTTGGTCATAGTACCCAGAATATGGCGCAACTGTGAACCAGCCATTTTCTGGAGAGCCTCACTCATCACTTTCATACCATAGATGAGCAACGCCAAAGAGCCAATAATCTTAAAAAGTATCCAAATCGACATATTTTAAATTAATTTATGACACGATTCTGCTCGGAGTTGAAGAAAACTCCGTAACTTTACGAACGGAAAAACTTAATTATTAAGATCATGAAACAATTAATACAAATCCGTTGCAAAAATAATAAAAAAATACAAAACATTGAAATCGGGAGCACACTTTCTGATGTTTTTAATGAATTTAATTTAAAGATGGACTACGGACCCATCAGTGCAAAGGTGAACAACAAGGTGGAGGGTCTCACGTTTAAAGTGTACCATAACATGGATGTGGAGTTTCTTGACGTCACGTCATCATCGGGTGCACGCGCCTACACCAGAACGCTATTTTTCGTACTCTGTAAAGCCATGAATGACCTATATCCGGGAATACCTGTGATAATAGACATACCTGTGTCTAACGGCTATTACTGCAATATCGAGTTAGGACACCCTGTAACAAAGGAGGAGGCTGACACTGTCCACAAAAGAATGCAGGAGATAATAGATGCAAAAATGCCGATAGTTCGCCACGACTGCCCTACTGAGGATGCCATAAAGATGTTCTCGGAATTAGGTAAGGAGTCAAAGGTGAAACTGCTCAAGAGTGTGGGTACGCTTTACACTACATACTATGAGATTGACGGGTATAAAGACTATTTCTATGGGACGTTGCTCCCCAATACAGGCGATTTGTATCTCTTCGGACTTGAGAAATACTATGATGGACTGTTGCTCCGCACACCATCGAAGGAAAACCCTTCGCAGCTCGGTGAACTGATAAGGCAAGACAAGATGTTCGAGATATTCTTAGAGCACCACCGTTGGCAGAAAATTCTTGGTGTGAGTACTGTGGGCGACTTCAACGAGGCAGTGCAGAAAGGGCATGCCACAGAGCTGATAAATGTGTCGGAAGCATTGCAGGAGAGGAAAATAGCACGCATTGCCGACATGATAGTAGCGAAGAAAGGCGTGAGGGTAGTTCTTATCTCCGGTCCTTCATCAAGTGGTAAGACAACATTCTGCAAACGCCTCTCCGTGCAGTTGCTTACCTGCGGCATAAAACCCGTACCGATATCCCTTGACGACTATTTTGTTGACCGTGAGAAAACGCCGAAAGACGAGAACGGGGAATACGACTACGAAAGTCTGTATGCCCTCGACATACCACTGCTGAACAAACAGCTCAATGAACTGTTTGCCGGCAAGGAGGTACAACTACCACGCTACAATTTCCAGACAGGAAAGAGTGAGCGCAACGGACAAAAGATGAAACTCAACGATGACAACGTACTTATCCTTGAAGGAATCCACGGACTGAACCCCGAACTGACGGCACAGATACCAGAGGAGCAGAAATTCCGTGTTTACGCATCCGCACTGACAACAATACTTCTTGACACCCACAACTATATACCCACTACTGACAACCGACTGTTGCGCCGCATTATCCGTGACAACAAATACCGTGGCGTGAATGCGGCAGATACCATCAAGCGGTGGGCAAGCGTGCGTGCAGGTGAGAAAAAATGGATTTTCCCGTTCCAGGAGAACGCCGACGTGATGTTCAACACCGCCCTGTTATTCGAACTCGCCGTAATAAAGACACAGGCAGAACCACTGTTGCGGCAAGTGCCTGAGAATGTAGAGGAGCATGCAGAGGCATACCGACTGTTGAAATTCCTGCAATACATCTCACCAATACCAAACCGCCAGTTGCCGCCAACTTCACTGTTGAGGGAGTTCCTTGGAGGCAGTTCGTTTAAATATTGACTTTCTGACAGGTTTATTCAGAAAATAATGAACAAATGTAATGAAAAACGTGCAAATAATGATTTTTTGCACGTTTTATTTAATATTTCCTTAAAAAGATTTTGCAGTTTCAACAATCTTTACGAACTTTGCATAATATTCTTTAATCCACATTCTTGTCCTACCAAAAACAGGACTACGTGGACAAGGTATTAGAGAGGGTTAAGGCAACAATACACATTATATATAATATGACTGACGTAGTAGAAGTAAAAGAATTGAATGATGTCGTAGTACGTTTTTCGGGAGACTCTGGTGACGGAATGCAGTTGGCAGGCAACATTTTCTCGACTGTCTCCGCAGAGATAGGCAATGGCATATCGACGTTTCCCGACTATCCGGCAGACATCCGCGCCCCGCAAGGCTCATTGACGGGCGTTTCAGGATTTCAGGTTCATATCGGCGAGGGTGTAGTATATACACCTGGTGACCTCTGTGACGTGCTTGTGGCGATGAATGCCGCAGCATTGAAAATGCAGTATAGATACACCAAACCACAGGCAACCATTATCATTGACACCGACAGTTTTGCGCCGAAGGACCTTGAGAGAGCACAGTTCAAGACAGACGACTATCTTGGTGAGATGGGTATCGACCCGGACAGGGTAGTGGCGTGTCCGATAACAACGATGGTGAAACACTGTCTTGAGGGCAGCGGCATGGACAACAAGGCAATACTGAAATGCCGTAATATGTTCGCTCTCGGCTTGGTATGCTGGTTGTTCAACCGTGACTTGGAGCTTGTTGCCAATTTCCTGAAAGAGAAATTCGCAAGGAAGCCACAGATAGCAGAGAATAACATCAAGGTGGTGAACGCCGGTTATGACTATGGTCACAACGCCCACGCAAGCGTGCCTTCAACATACCGTATTGAATCGAAGGTTAAGGTGAAGGGCCGCTATATGGATATCACAGGTAACAAGGCAACGGCATACGGACTGATTGCAGCAGCAGAGAAAGCAGGTTTGAAGCTCTATCTCGGCTCATATCCTATAACACCAGCCACCGACATACTGCACGAACTGTCAAAACATAAGTCATGCGGCGTGATAACAGTGCAGTGTGAGGATGAGATCTCAGGTTGTGCAAGTGCAGTAGGAGCATCCTTCGCAGGTGCATTGGCAGCTACTTCAACGTCAGGCCCTGGTATCTGTCTGAAAAGTGAGGCTATGAACCTTGCCGTTATCGATGAGCTACCACTTGTGATAATCGACGTACAGCGTGGCGGCCCGTCAACGGGACTTCCTACAAAGAGTGAGCAGACCGACCTGTTGCAGGCACTTTTCGGGCGCAACGGCGAGTCACCAATGCCAGTTATCGCAGCAAAAAGTCCTACTGACTGTTTTGATGCAGTTTATGAGGCATCGAAAATAGCTTTGGAGCATCTAACGCCAGTGGTATTGCTCACCGACGCCTTTGTAGCCAACGGATCAGCAGCATGGAAACTACCGACAATGGAAGAGTTGCCAGACATACATCCGCATTATGCACCGGCAGAGCAGAAAGGCAGTTATTCGCCTTACCACCGTGACCCGGAGAGTGGCGCACGCTATTGGGCAATTCCCGGTACGGAAGGCTACTCACACATATTAGGCGGTTTGGAAAAGGACGGTAACACGGGAGCTATCTCCACAGATCCGGAGAACCACGACAAGATGTGCCGTCTGAGGGCTGAGAAAGTGGCAAAGATAGAAGTGCCAGACCTTCACGTATATGGTGATAAGGATGATGCAGAACTGCTCATCGTTGGTTTCGGCGGTACATTCGGTCATCTTTATTCCGCTATGGACGAATTGAGGAAAGCAGGGAACAAGGTGGCATTAACCCACTTTAAATTCATCAATCCATTGCCAAAGAACACCGCAGAGGTACTTATGAAATACAAGAAGGTGGTTGTTGCAGAGCAGAACTTAGGTCAGCTTGCCGCATATCTGCGCATGAACGTTGACGGATTTGTTCCTTACAAATATAATGAGGTGAAAGGACAACCTTTCGTAGTCAGTCAGTTGGTAAAATCTTTCGAGAAGATTTTAACTGACTGACAACAGTGTTAAGAATTAAGAGTTAAGAGTTCGCTCTTGCTTGAGAGTTGTTTTGCGAGATAATAATAATTCTCAATTTTAATAATATGAATTATACGGCACAAGATTATAAAAAAGGACAACCTCGCTGGTGTCCAGGTTGCGGAGACCATTTCTTTTTGGCTTCGCTGCACAAAGCGATGGCAGAATTGGGTGTTCCGCCATATATGACAGCAGTAATATCTGGTATCGGCTGTTCCAGTCGTTTACCATATTACGTAAATACGTATGCCATGCAGACGATACACGGTCGTGCGGCTGCGATAGCTACCGGTGCGAAAGTGGCAAATCCAGAACTTACAGTCTGGCAGATAAGCGGAGACGGTGATGGACTTGCCATCGGCGGCAATCATTTCATCCATGCCATGAGGCGCAATATCGACATCAACATGATATTGCTGAACAACAAGATCTACGGTCTTACGAAAGGACAATACTCCCCTACCTCACCACGTGGATTTGTCAGTAAGTCATCCCCTTACGGAACTGTTGAGGACCCATTCTTGCCAGCAGAACTCTGTTTCGGCGCACGCGGTCATTTCTTCGCACGTGCCGTGGCTACCGATGCAGAAGGAACGGTAGAGATACTGAAAGCAGCCAAACTGCATAAGGGAGCCTCTGTATGCGAGATTTTGCAGAACTGCGTAATCTTCAACAACGGCTGTTACGACCCTATATACACCAAGGCAGGCAGAAAGCAAAATACCATACATGTACGCCACGGAGAACCGCTTATCTTCGGTGAGAACAACGAATATGGACTGGTACAACAGGGTTTCGGCTTGAAGGTGGTGAAAATCGGTGAGAACGGCATAACAGAGAAGGACATCCTTGTTCATGACGCACATTGCGAGGACAACACTTTGCAACTGAAACTCGCCATGATGGACAACGAGCATGGTTTCCCTGTTGCCCTTGGTGTAATCAGG
>JAJQAR010000085.1 GCA_021203705.1 Prevotella sp.
GTCTTCTGCACTGGCGGATTTTTCAAATTCCCTTCCTCGTCAAACATTCCGTATGTGGTGCGCAGCACGATAAATTCCGTTCGGCGGTTCAACTGGTTGCAAATCTCCTGCTTCTCCTCACTGTCAAGGGCTGTGATGAACTCCTCTGTCAATACGTCATCCTCTTTCAGCCATGGATACTTGTCTGCCTGCTTCTTGCGCACCGTCTTGGGTTTGTCCTTTCCATATCCAACAGGCGACAGGCGGTCGGCAGCTATTCCGTGCTCTATCAGATAATTCACAACTGACTCTGCCCTATGCTGCGAAAGCACATTGTTGTATTCTTCCGATCCTCTATAATCGCAATGTGCGCTCAACTCTATCGTTATGTTGGGGTTGTCATTTAGCAATTTCACAAGTTCATCAAGGGATTTCTCTGACTCAGGACGCAGAGTGTATTGGTCAAAGTCATAGAATATGTTGTCTATCAACACTGGCACTCGTATTGAAGCCAACGGGAATTGCAACACGTACTCCTCTGATTCTTTCGGCGGGTCAACTCGCAATTCTTCCTTATGGTTGAGAAAACCCTTGCACGTGGCAAGGAAAATATAATCAACATTTGGATTTATCTCTTGCGTGAATGAGCCGTCTCCCTTCACGCTCAGTTTCAAATTCGTTCCGTCACTGCCCACCATATACACCAATGCAGATGGCAATTCGTAGCCTTCTATCTCATATACCCAGCCCTTCACCGTCTGCATTATCTCCGGGTTCTCAAAACTGTATATGTGGTCCCACCCTCTCGCGTCTCCTCTGTTCGACGAGAAAAAACCTCTGTTGTGCAACCCCTCGAATGTCATTCCGAAATCATCGCCTTGTGAGTTTAGGGGATAACCAGGATGATTGAGAACGATTTTCTTTGTCTCTTTGTCAACTGTAACATAATAGATATCCAAACCGCCAAGTCCTTGATGCCCGTTTGACGAGAAATAGAGGTCGCCATTTGGTCTGAACGTGGGGAACATCTCATCACCTGGCGTGTTTATTGGCTCTCCGAGATTTTCCACTCCTCCCAATCCTGCTTCTGTCAACCTTACTCTCCAGATGTCAAAGCCGCCCTTGCCGCCCGGCATGTCTGACGTGAAATAGAGCCACACTCCATCAGGAGAGATCGCAGGATGGGCATAACTCGACAGGGTGTCCTTTGTTATCTCCAACGGTGACACCTTGCCCCATGCTGCATCTGACCTGTTCGACGTTACTATCGTGGCATATCTCGGATATTCAGGATCATATACGCACTGTGTAAGATACATCTCCCTCTGGTCAGTGGTAAAACAGCACACACCCTCGTCATATTCGGTGTTCAATCCTGATTCTATCGTCTCTGGCTTTCCCCATTTTCCCTTGTCGTCTTTCTCTGAATAGAACACGTCACTGGCTTTCATTCCTGTTATTCCGCTCAACTCGTCTCCGATGGCTTCATTCCTTGTTGAGGTGAAATACAGTTGGTCGTAATCATCACCGTATAGCATGGGCGAGAAGTCGGCTCGCCGTGAGTTGAATATGTCCATCTTCTTCACCGTATAGCGTGAGCCTTCTTCCTTCACTTCCTGTGCTGTCTGCGCTGATAGCAGTCCTGTCTTTGCAAGCTCATTATCTGGCAGTGAGTCTAAAACCAACTGAAATTCATTTGCCGCTTCTTTATAATTGCCGTTTTTCATCAACTGCTGGGCAAACGTGAGATGTGTCTCGATACTGTCTTTCTTGTATCTTATAATGTTCCGATATGACGCTATCGCCTTTTGTGTTGAGTTTATTTTCTCATAGCAATATGCGAGTTTTAGTGATATGTCTCCTCGCTTGTATTTCTCCTTCGCCGGTGTCTTGTTGTATGCTATCTTGAACTGGGCAGCGGCATCATAATACTCGTCTATGGCAAGAAACTTCTCACCCTTCTTCGTGTAGTGGTCAGCACCGCATGATGCCAAAAACGCCACTAAAACAGCCATGATAACAAGTATGGAAAACCACCCTTTCGTCATATCATATTAATAACACCTTTTTCCCCTTTTTATTGTGCAATGATGTATATCGTACCCTTCCCCACATTCGGACTTCGTCCGCATCCACTCTTCATTAACTTCGTTGATTTTCCTCACGCTCAACAATTCAAACAAGTTTGATTGTATTCGCTCAATCGTAAAATTCTTCATTCTTCACTCCCCATACCCGTGAGGCTCTCCCTCCCTAAGGGGGAGGGCTGGGGAGAGGCTTTTAATTTTAATCTAAACTCGCACCCTTCTCTCCACCTATCGCATCCGTATGCCGTTTTGCCTTTTACGATATGGCCTTTTCCGCAAACAGGGCACACCATGCCGATTATCGAATCATCGGCTGGCAAATTAGCAAAATTGTTATGCACAGCATTTGATTGCACCTTATTAGAAACGGCTTTTGTTGTGGTCTTGACTCCCCCTTGACTTTCGCTCTTTTTCGGTCCTGTGGTGGTCGTCTCTTTCTTTTTCGTTTTTTTCTTCAGTTCCTCATCTGTAACAACTGTTACACGGCGGTTGCTCTTGTCTGCTACAACATCTCTTACAATGGCGGTAATCTGCTCTTTCAGTTCATTGATAAACTGCCCTGCATCGTATTTCCCATGCTCTATATCACGCAGTTTCTTCTCCCAGATACCTGTCAATTCACAACTCTTGAGCAATTCCTCTTTTATCAGTCCGATTAACTCAATGCCCGTTGGTGTGGCTACTATGTTCTTGCGCTCCCGTTTTATATAATGTCGCTTGAATAACGTCTCTATAATGCTCGCCCTCGACGATGGTCTTCCGATACCGTTTTCCTTCAATGCGGCACGCAATTCCTCATCATCAACAAACTTCCCCGCCGTCTCCATAGCTCGCAGCAATGTCGCCTCGGTATAGTATTTCGGCGGTGTTGTCCATTTTTCCGTAAGTGTCGGTTTGTGCTCTCCGCTCTCTCCCTTCACAAAGACTGGCAATGTGCGCTCCTCATCACCTTTCTTATCATCAGCCTCATCTGATGGCTTGACATCCTTTTCATACAGCATCCTCCAGCCGCTTTCCAAAATCTGTTTTCCACTTACCTTAAATTCCACATCCTCAACCTTTCCTGTTACGGTCGTGGTGGAGAATTTGCAATCGGGATAAAACACACTGATAAATCGGCGGGCTATCAAGTCGTAAACATGCGCTTCCATGTCGGTAAGCCCTCTTACTGGTACGCCCGTTGGGATTATGGCATGGTGGTCGGTAACTTTCGAGGTGTCAAACACTTTCTTGCTCTTTGGCAACTTGACGTTTGCAAGGGGCTGAGTAAACTGCTCGTAGCCTTTCAGTCCTTTTAATGTCGCAGGGCACTTCGGATAGATATCATCACTAAGGTACTGGGTGTCAACACGGGGATATGTGGTGAACTTTTTCTCATACAACGACTGTATCGTGTTGAGCGTCGTCTCCGCACTCATGCCGTATTTCTTGTTGCAGTCAACTTGCAGCGAGGTGAGGTCATACAAATGCGGTGGGGCTTCCTTGCCTGCTTTTTTCTGTACATCGGTTACCGTGAATGGCTTTCCTTCGATTTTCCCGAATGATTGCTCGCCTTCTTCCTTACTCGTGAACTTACCCTTTGTTGCGGTGAACAGGGTTTCTCTGTATATCGTCGAGAGCACCCAATATGGCTCTGGCTTGAAATTGTCTATCTCTTTCTGACGGTTCACTATCAATGCAAGTGTTGGTGTCTGCACGCGTCCTACTGACAGCACCTGTCTGTCCCTGCCGTATTTCAACGTGTACAATCGTGTCGCATTTATTCCAAGTATCCAGTCGCCTACCGCCCTTCCAAGTCCGGCAAGGTACAATAACTGATACTCCTTTTGGTCTTTCAACTTCTGAAACCCGTCTTTTATCGCCTCATCGGTCATCGACGAGATCCACAATCGCATCACGGGGCATTTCGCCTGTGCTTTCTGCATCACCCACCGTTGTATCAATTCGCCTTCCTGTCCCGCATCTCCGCAGTTTATTATACTGTCGGCGGCTTGCATCAGTTTCTCTATAACGGCGAATTGCTTGCGTATGCCTGCATCGTCTATCAGTTTGATACCGAATCGTTGTGGCAGCATCGGCAATGTCTCTATACGCCACTGCTTCCATATCGACGTGTAGTCATGGGGCTCCTTCAACGTGCAGAGATGTCCGTAGGTCCACGTCACCTGATAACCGTTGCCCTCCATGTACCCGTCCTGCGATTTCGTGGCTCCCAATATCCGCGCTATATCCTTCGCCACACTCGGCTTCTCGGCAATGCAAACTATCATATCCTCTTAATATCGAATTGTAAATGAATATGCAAATAGAAATGCAAAGGTAAAAAATTTGTCCGCAACTTACAAACGTTTCCAAATTTATCATTTCAAAGTTGCAACTCACAAAGATTTTGAGTAACTTTGTATAAGATAAGCTGCACTCGGGAATTTGAAAGCGAGCTTTCATTCCTCTCGTTTGCATTATCTTTGTAAAAGATAAGCAAAACTATTATATGAATAGAATGGATAAAAATGATATTGACGGGCAAAGTCTCCTGAAAGCGAAATCTTTGTATGTGTCTGGTGATATCAACAAGATTGAGGTAGGAACAACTTCTGGATTATGCCTAATCCATAAATATCTCTTTGATGGACTTTACGACTTCGCTGGCAAGACACGCACACTTAATATCGCAAAAGGTGGTTTCAGGTTTGCCAACTGCCTGTATCTTGATGCCATCCTTCCTATAATCGAAAAGATGCCAGAACACACATTCGAGGCAATAATAGCAAAATACGTGGAGATGAATGTTGCTCATCCCTTTATGGAGGGTAACGGCAGAGCCACTCGTATCTGGCTTGACATGATACTCAAAAAGAATATTGGCAAGGTTATCGACTGGCAAACGGTTGACAAGGACTTATATCTCCAAGCTATGGAACGCAGCCCTATAAATGATTTGGAACTCCGTGTACTCCTGCAACCTGCCCTTACCGACAAAGTCAACGATCGTGGCATGATTTTCAAGGGCATCGAACAGTCTTATTACTACGAAGGTTACAGTAAATAGAAAAGTTTCTATTTTTTGGAAACTTTTCTCGTATTAAATATTGTCCGCACAAAATGGATTTTATCAAGGCTTGGTATTAATTATTGGTGTCCAATAAAAAATCAGCATCACAGATACTTGTAGTGCCGATTTTCAAATTACATGGCGTATAATTTGCCTTAGTGCAAAACTTTGCGCCCGTTAACGATGTAAATACCTTTCTTTGTAATATCCTTTACACGCATGCCCTGCAGGTTGTAGATAACATCAGAACCAGAACCTTGCATATCGCCATTCGGGTATGTAGCTTCAATGGTTTCAATTCCTGTTGAATTTGCATCAAGTGGGTAGAATGCGCGGACACCATTTGGGTCAGCATCTTTCGGTACTGCAAGCCATGCAAGTTCTATACCTGTATCATAACC
>JAJQAR010000282.1 GCA_021203705.1 Prevotella sp.
CTGTGTATAACAGCCAGACGTAAGGAAGAACTATTCACTAGTAAAAAACAATATAATAAATACTTAATATAAAGGCTGAAACAGATCTCCTGGTTCCATGAGCAAATATTTTAATAAATAGATTGCAAGAATGGGGTCAGGCATAGTGTTTGATATGAAGTCTAAAACCTTAAAAAATTAGTAAATGATATTAAGGGATGATTATGTTCATCATGACTCCCATAATTCACCCGTCGAGGTGTTAATATTATATGTAATTAATGTTTAACCCATAGAAATAGGAATATGAAAAAAGCACGAAGCATTATTTTTTGCATTGGCATGACAGGGAGCTATGCTGTTCTCTGTCTGTTAGTTGCATTATGTGTTCCAACTGCGGTTCATGCGGAGAATGTCGGCGCAAGTTCTACGTCGGTACAGGCAATCCAGCAGGGCAACACAGTAAAAGGAAGCATCATAGACGAGAATGGCGAGCCGATGATTGGAGTTACTGTAAAGGTGAAAGGCACACAGAATGCCGTAATCACCGACTTTGATGGTAATTTCTCGGTTAACGCCAAGCCGGGGGATCAAATAGAGATTTCCTACATCGGTTATGTTACTCAGACGGTAAAGGCTGGCACGTCAACATTGAAAATCAGTATGAAGCCAGATGTTACCGGTCTTGACGATGTAGTGGTAATAGGTTATGGTACAGTGAAGAAACGCGACCTTACTGGTGCGGTATCTTCTGTGAAGAGCGATGACATCACCCTTCAGCCGGTATCAAATCCTGTAGAAGCCCTTCAAGGTAAGGTTGCAGGTCTTGACATCACAAAGTCAAGCGGTCAGGCTGGTGCAAGTGTGAGCATGCAGTTGCGTGGTACACGTTCATTCACCGCAAGTGGAGATCCTACGGTAATCATCGACGGTATGCCTGGAAACTTGGCTACCCTCAATGCAAACGATATTGAAAGTATTGATGTGTTGAAAGATGCCTCATCAACGGCTATATACGGTTCAGCAGGAGCCAACGGTGTTATCATTGTAACCACTAAGAGCGGTAAGGAAGGCAAGGCAAAGGTGAACTTCAATGCTTATCTCGGTATCAACGGCTGGTCAACAGTTCCAGAGGTTTACCATGGTGACGGTTTCTTCAATCTCGCAAAGTTGGCGAAGGAGGAGGCTTACGGCACTTCCGTTGATGCTGCAAACGTATTCGATAACTCCGCCGTTTATGAGGCCTACCTGCAAGGTCAGGACATTGACTGGGCAGACGCTTTGCTGAAGACGGGTATCATACAGAACTATTCAGTTTCTGTCAGTGGCGGTACAGAGAAGACAACAGCATATATGTCTATGAACTTCAACAACGAGGAAGGCCAGATTAGCAACGATGATTATAAGGTTTACTCAACCAATATCCGTGTTGACCATAAGATAAAGAATTGGCTCGCTGTTGGTGTTAACATGCAAGGCAGTTACGCATACAAGAATACTGGTTATTCTAAATTGGGTAATATGTTGATAAAGAGTCCTATCGGTTCTCTCTACGATGAGGACGGCAATGTGAACGTAACTCCTGTTGCTGGCAGCGACAATGTAATCAACTTGCTGCTTAACAATAAGAGCAACTACCGCAACAACTCACAGGTTACTCGTATATACCTTAACCCATATCTCCGTGTTACTCCTCTCAAGGGTCTTACTTGGGAGAGCAGGGTAAATGCATCCTTGACGTTCAACAAGGCTAATAAGTTCCAGGGAATAGGCTCATACGGTTATTACAGTGACAATGGCGCATACGCTTCGGGTACTAACGCTTCTGTTTATGCAAGTGTGGCTCAGACAAATTCCTATAACTATAAGTGGGAGAATATCATCACCTACAACTTTGATATCAACAAGGATCATGAGTTCACTATCACAGGTGTTACCTCTTGGAATCACAACAGACAGGAATATACATACTCATATTCCAACAGTTTGACCACAAACACCTACTTATGGCACAACCTTGGCGCAGGTTCCAACCAGCAGGTTGCTTCTTCCTACACAATGTCTAAGGGTATGGGCCTTGTAGGGCGTATCAATTATTCTTATCAGGGCAAGTACCTCGCTTCTGCCTCTATTCGTTATGATGGCTCCTCACGTCTTGCAGAGGGTAACCGTTGGGATGCGTTCCCCGCATTCTCTCTCGGTTGGCGCCTGTCAGAGGAGAAGTTCATGGCAAAGACAAAGAGCTGGCTCGACAACCTGAAGATCCGTGCCGGTTATGGTGTCAGTGGTACAGCTTCTATCGATGAGTATTCAAGTCAGTCAACTCTTGAACAGTCTTATTACGGACTTGGCGGTACAACACTTACCGACTATTACTTTAGCCAGAATGTGGCTAACCTTAACTTAGGTTGGGAGAAGTCAAAGACTACCAACATCGGTATTGACGCTGGTTTCTTCAACGGCCGTATCGACCTCACTCTTGATTACTACATCACTAATACGGATGACGTAATTTGGAGCAAGAACCTGCCTGTTACCAATGGAGGTTATACATCATCTTCTTACTACAACACTTACATGAACATCTGTAAGACACAGAACCACGGTTTTGAGCTCGGCCTCAACACCCGTAACATTGTAACGAAGGCGTTTACCTGGACTTCAAACCTCACGTTCTCTATCAACAAGGAGAAGATCAAGAAACTTGCCACTTCAACAGCCGACTATGTTACTAACGGTGACGGCGGTCTCGTGCTGAAGATCGGTGAACCTGTCAACTCTTACTACCACTACAAGCTCCTCGGTACTTGGAAGACTTCTGAGGCTGCCGATGCTGCTGTTTTCGGCGCACAACCTGGTGACCTGAAGATCGACATCCCTGGTATGAAACACGTCAGCGAGGGCGTATATCAGAAGATGACTGATGTTGAGGATGAGGATGGTAACGTACAGCAGCAACTCGTAACGTATGATGCAGATAATCCATATACAGTAAGTTCAAACGACTATCAGGTACTTGGACACCAGAACCCAGATTGGACTATGGGCTTCAAGAACACCTTTACTTATAAAGGCTTTGACCTGTCAATATATCTCTACTGGCGTTGGGGTCAGACTATTATGTATGATATGTTAGGCAGCTACGACCCGACAGGTACGTCAAACTTCCCGACTTACTTCGATTTCTGGACACAAGAGACTGGTGACCAGAACCACTATTTCCCTGCACTCAATTACTCAAAGAGCTTGGATACTTACACTGGCTACTATGCCCTCGCATACGTTGACGGCTCTTTCTTCAAGGTAAAGAACATCACGCTCGGCTATACATTGCCGGCAAAGGCTTCTAAGAAGATTGGTATCGAGAGTCTGCGTTTCTATGCAACTATCACCAACCCGTTTGTAATCTCCAAGAGCAGCCTTCTCAAGGACTATGACCCTGAAATGGCTGGCAGTCTCGACTACCCGCTCACGAAGCAGTTCGTGTTCGGTTTGAACCTGTCATTCTGACAAAAGGGAGTATTTATACCGATTATCTTGTAATTTAAAAATAGAAACAGATATGAAAAAGAAAATATTATATGCGGTGGCACTCCTTGCCGGTACGTTGACTTTTTCTTCGTGCCAACTTGATGAATATAATCCAACAGGTGGAGATGCCAACATCGAGAATTTTGATGCCTGGTCAGGATTGGAAGTTTATTGCTACTCCCCATTGGCTGAACAGCTCTACACTGTTTATGACTTCCTCTCAGTAGCAGAAGGCGGCACTGATATGTGGCTTACCTCTGGTGGTGCGCCTGACTATGCTATGCAGCCTATTTACTATGAGGGTCTTACTACTAATACCAATGCTACTAACAAGCTCTTTAAGCAGGCATATTCCTGTATCGGCTCTTGTAACGCCGTTATCCACAATGCCGACAAGGTGCAGGGCGGCACTGAGAGTGCTATCGCCACTCTCACAGCAGAGGCTAAGACTTTACGTGCTTTCTACAATTTGATTTTGGTGACATATTATGGTGCTGTTACTCTTTCAGACAATGAGCCTGACGATGCTGACGTGAACCCGAAACGCAACACGGTAGAGGAGTTCTATACATCTATTATTACCGACCTTACAGAGGCAGCTGCCGTTCTTGACGTTCAGCCTTATCAGGGCAACTACGGACGTGTATGCAAGAAGACTGCTCTTGGTCTGCTTGCCCGTGCTTACGCACAAGGTGCCGGTGAGGGACTTACGGAGAATGGTGTATCTTATTGGCAGCGTGCCAAGGAGGTTGCAGAGGATATCATCAACAATGCGGCAAGCTACAATGTGTATCTCTATCCAGATGTAGCTGATGTTTGGGCTGAGGCTAACAACCGTAACAACCCGGAGGCACTCTTTATCGTTTCTGGTAGGGATGCCAATGATGATTCTTATAACTATGTGAACTGTAATAACAACCTGCTGATTTACACTATCTGTAATCCTTATAAGATTTCCGACCTCTATCAGCATGCGGAGGCTTCCAACTATTATCTTGGACAGGTGAACACCAACTGTTTTGCCCCTTCACAATACACTATCAACGTGTTTGACCCTTCATGGGACAAGCGTTATGAGAATACTTTCATGACGGCTTTCGCCAACTTCTCCGTTGTTGACGATGGCTTGATTCCTTACAGCAAGGTGCGTGTGCAGATTAAGAACAGCACTATAAAGAAGTATGGTATGGGTTCTCAATATGCCAACCAGTATATCTATCCGTATCTTGACATAACAAGGAACACCAACTCCTATTCAGGATATACTCAATATATGTGTAAGGGTATATGGCCGAAGGGTGAGACAAGCGGCGACCAGAGTACGCTTATCACCGACGTGAAAAATCCTTTCGTTATCGACTATCCAGTTGATGTTGACGACAACAGGTTCGCTATCGTGCTTTCTAAGGACTATAAGACCGCTGAGGAGAAGGAACAGAGTATCTACTTTACTGTCAACATCGATGACCTCTTCGACGGCGACCAGTACAAGACGGCTCCTTTTGATGATACCAACTCCTATCAGCTCTATCCTTCACTCATCAAGTACGACTGGCTCTACGATGGTGTACAGGGAAGCTCCATGCAGCGCCGCAACGGTGATATGATGGTAATGCGTACCGCAGAGATCTATCTTATCGCTGCTGAGGCTTGCCAGCAACTTGGAGAGACGGCTACCGCCGCCAAGTATCTGCAGGTTCTCCGTGACCGTGCCGCACGCCCGGGTACTACGGCTCCTACGCTTACTACTGTTGACGAGAACACTATCTTTGATGAGTATGCCCGTGAGATGGCAGGTGAGTTCAACCGTTGGGCTTTGCTCAAACGCCACCGCGCTATCGGAGAAAGACTTAAGCTCTACAACTCACGCGCTGCACAGTATTTCAACGAGGATATCCACTATTGCCGCCCAATCTCCTCTGACTTCTTAGAGCAGATTGACAACAGTGATGAGTACGGTGACAATGGTTATGGCACAACTCCTGGAAAGGGATATTAATTAC
>JAJQAR010000124.1 GCA_021203705.1 Prevotella sp.
AACGGCTCTGCAAAAAGTGGAATGTTGGAGTCCAACTGACTTAATTTAAGTCAAATAATCGTTAAAAAAAGGATATTATAATACCGCATACCACCTTTTTGATAAAAATATGCTAACTTTGCAAGCGGATAACGAGATGAAAGGTAGAAAGATGCTCTCTTTGTACCTTTTATATTGGTGTCCGTTGCAGGTAACAAAATGTAAATAGATATTACAAATTTTATGAGCAACGAAATTAATCCATTATTCAAGAATCCTGTTGGATTGACTGATAATGAGGTAATAAAAAGCCGTGCTGAACACGGAGACAATATTCTTACGCCTCCTAAGAAAACACCTTTGTGGAAACTTTACCTCGAAAAATACAAAGACCCTATCATCAAGATTTTGCTTTTGGCTGTTGTATTCTCGCTTGCCCTCTCTATAATACAAGGAGGATTTGTCGAGACATTGGGTATAATAATAGCCATCATCCTTGCTACAACAATCGGTTTTTTCTTTGAGATGGATGCCGCCAAGAAATTTGACGTGCTTACGGCATTGGGTGAGGAGAGCCATGTCAAGGTGCGTCGCAACGGTAAAGTGTTGGAGGTGGCACGTAAGGACATCGTGGTAGGAGATATCGTTATTATAGAGGTGGGCGACACCATGCCTGCCGACGGTACGCTGATAGAGTCAAACGACTTGCAGGTTGATGAGTCTTCGCTTACCGGTGAACTTGTGGCGAATAAGCATGCTGATCCTGACAAGAACGATCCAGAAGCAACCTACGCTTCATCGAGAGTGCTACGTGGTACTATGGTCATGGATGGTCGTGGCGTGTATCAGGTTACAGAAGTGGGTGATGCGACAGAAATAGGTAAGGTGGCGCGAAGCAGTATGGAGGTAACATCTGTAAAGACGCCGCTTAACATACAACTTGAGAAACTGTCGAAGCTGATAAGCAACTGGGGTATCGGTATTTCAATCGCCGCCTTCGTGATTTTCCTTGGGCGTGATATAATAATGGATTCGGATGGCGTATGGCATTCCACCAATTACCTTGAGATGTGCCGTATCGTACTGGAATATTTTATGATGGCTGTTACCCTTATCGTGATGGCTGTGCCAGAGGGTATGCCGATGGCAGTTACACTCAGTCTTGCTCTTAACATGCGTCGTATGTTGAAGAACAACAATCTCGTGCGCAAGCTACATGCGTGTGAGACGATGGGAGCGGTCACGGTAATATGCACGGATAAGACGGGTACGCTGACGCAGAATAAGATGCAGGTGGCAGATATGGCGGAATATGAGAAATGCGACTTGATGGGTGAGGCTATTTCTCTCAACACTACGGCTTATCTTGATGAGGAGGACGGAAAAGGTATTGGCAACCCGACAGAGGTTGCCCTTTTGTTATGGCTCGACGGGCAGGGCACTGACTATAAGAAAGTAAGGGCAGAGCACCGCATAGAGCGGCAGATACCATTCTCTACAGAAAGGAAATATATGGCTACTGTCGCTAAGGTAGGAAAAAAAAGCATTCTCTTTGTGAAGGGTGCGCCAGAGATAGTGGCAGGTTTCTGCAAGGTAGGGGAGAATACTCTGACAGATATCCGCAAACGGCTTGCCAATTATCAGAATCAGGCAATGAGAACGCTTGCTTTTGCCTGTCGGGAGATGACTGATAAGGAGGACAGCGAAAGGATAACTTTTGATGCTAATTTAGGTCTTACGTTCCAGGCTGTTGTCGCTATCAACGACCCGATACGCCTTGACGTTCCTAAGTCGGTTAAGGACTGCCTTGATGCAGGCATAAAGGTAAAGGTGATTACTGGCGATACTTCTGCCACGGCAATTCAGATCTCACGCCTTATAGGTATCTGGGATGATAACACTCCTGCTGAGGGACATATCACAGGCACGGAGTTCTCTGCACTTAGTGATGAGGAGGCTTTCAACAGGGTTATGGAGATAAGGGTGATGAGTAGGGCACGTCCAACAGACAAGCAACGTTTCGTAAATCTCTTGCAGAAGCATAACGAGGTGGTTGCGGTTACAGGTGATGGCACTAACGATGCGCCAGCCTTACACCATGCTCATGTGGGCCTCTCGTTGGGCTCTGGTACGTCAGTGGCTAAGGAGGCGAGCGATATGACGCTTATAGATGACTCATTCGGCAGTATTGTGAACGCTGTGCTTTGGGGACGTTCACTGTATCGTAATATCCAGCGTTTCCTCTATTTCCAGTTGATTGTCAACGTAACGGCTCTCTTGCTTGTTTTGGGTGGCTCTATGATAGGTACTGAAATGCCTCTCACCGTGACTCAGATACTTTGGGTGAACCTTATTATGGATACATTCGCTGCTCTTGCACTCTCATCATTGCCTCCTTCTAATGAAGTAATGCAGGACAAGCCCCGTAAGCAGACAGATTTCATCATCACCAAGGGTATGGCAAGTGGTATTTTCGGTATCGGAATTACGCTTTTCATCGTGATGTTCGTCATGCTAATATGTTATTCAGGAACGACAGGTGACTTGCACCTGCATGAGCTTTCGATATTTTTCACCACTTTCGTGATGTTCCAGTTCTGGAATCTTTTCAATGCAAAGTCCTTCGGCTCGAATCACTCCACCTTTGAGGGCTTCTTCAAGGATAAAGGTCTTGTGTTAGTCTTGGCATTGATATTGTTAGGGCAGTGGCTGATAATCACTTTCGGTGGCGTGATGTTCCGAACAGAGCCCCTCTCTCTCGTGGAATGGGTTGTTATCATTGCTGCTACGTCTTCCGTGATGTGGGCAGGCGAGCTGTGGCGTTTGGTAAAAAGAATAAAAACTTAAACAATGCACCATCATATCAAGAATATAGTTTTCGACTTCGGTTGCGTGTTGGTTGATCTTAACAAGCAACGGTGTGTCGATGCTTTCAAGCGTATAGGAGCGGACAATATCTCTAAATACGTTGACGAGAGTCGTCAGGAGGATCTTTTCCTCGATTTAGAGAAGGGTAAGATAGATACCCATGCCTTCTGTAATGCCGTAAGGCGTAAGGCACCCTCGTGCATTGCTTCTGATGAGGCTATTTGCAACGCCTGGAACATGCTGCTCACAGGTATTCCTTTGAAACGGCTTAAACGACTGATAATGCTGAAAGACAAGTTCCGTCTATTTCTTTTGAGCAACACCAACCCTGTTCACTGGAACAAGGCGGTGGAGGATTATTTCCCTTGTGACGGTTTCGGTGTGGATGATTATTTCGAGAAGACTTTCCTGTCATACGAGATGCATTTGGTGAAACCAGACTCCCGTATTTTCCGCAGGATGCTTGTTGAGGCGCACATCACTGCAGAGGAAACGATGTTTATAGACGACTCTCCGATAAATTGCGCCGCCGCAAGTGAATTAGGCATCACTTCATTGCTCGTGTCCAACGGTGACCAGTGGATAAACAACTCCGTATTAGTTTAAATATCTTGGCTATTAAAAGAGAATGAGAACAGTTTTTACGGATAAGGAATACGTTCAGAGTGCCCCTTGCGTGGCAACAATAGGTTTTTTCGATGGTGTGCACTGTGGTCATAAGTATCTTATTAAAAATGTTCTCGACTGTGCTGCTGATTCCAGTATGCAATCGATGGTGATCTCTTTTGAAAGTCATCCTCAATATGTGGTTTGCAATGACTATCGTCCTAAACTGCTAACTACCAACGACGAGAAATTGCAACTGCTCTCACAGACTGGCATTGACAACTGTGTGTTGCTGCATTTCGACAGGAATATGGCGGCACTGTCTGCCCGTGAGTTCATGCAGACAGTTTTGCGGGATAAGTTGAACGTCAAAAAACTCATTATAGGGTATAACAACCGTTTCGGACATGACCGCAGCGAAGGCTTCAACGAGTATGCCGCTTACGGAAAGCAACTTGGCATTGAAGTACTGTTAAATGATGCTTTCACACTTCAGGGCAATAAGGTCAGTTCGTCGGTAATCCGTGCTTTTCTTTCAGAAGGCAAAGTAGAGGAGGCAGAGAAATGTCTCGGTTACCCCTATTTCATCCAGGGTACTGTAGTGCAGGGTGTGCATGAGGGGCGGAAATTGGGTTTCCCCACTGCCAATATGAGTGTTGATGATGAACTGAAACTGGTTCCTGAAAACGGTGTCTATGCTGTAAAAGCACAAATCAGTGATTCTGCTGATACGTGGGATGCCATGATGAATATCGGCACTCGCCCTACTTTCGGTGACAACACTGTTACTTTGGAAACTCATATCTTTGGTCTTGAAGGTTATATCTATGGTAAGCGGATTAATATCAGGTTTATTCATAGATTGCGTGGGGAACGGAAATTTTCCTCTGCCGATGAGCTTTCCGCTCAGTTGAGACAAGACAAGGAGGAGGTAAAGAAATTGTTTTCCAAATAATGATTATATATGAAGAAAGCTCTATTATATATTTTCGCCTTTCTGTTCATACAGTTTTTTGCTCCTTGGGCAGTGTATGCGGTATGGATCTTGGCTTCTGGCGGTACTGTCACCGACATATTTCTTGTCTTCAATGGTAAGGGCGGCAATGTTATATCCGCCTCAATGATTATAACCGGCTCTGCTGTGTGCAGCGTTATCACTGTCGTCTTGTTTCTCTGGCGCAAGTGGGCGGTGGTATCTCCTGCTTGGCTGAAAAAAGGGAATTGGGATGTGCTGTTCTGGAGTGCGATAATTTCTCTTGGTACTTTGTTGCCTTCTGTGTGGCTTCAGGATCTGCTCCCTGAACTGCCTGACGCCATGGGCGACACGTTTAAGATGATAATACGCAACCCATTTGGCTATTTGATGATCTGCCTTTTCGCTCCTCTCGTGGAAGAACTGGTGTTCCGTGGGGCGATATTGAAGTCGCTTCTCAAAACATTTAAAAACCATTGGGTAGCGATACTTATCTCGGCAGTATTCTTCGCCGTGGCTCATTTTAATCCCGCACAGATGCCACATGCCTTCCTTATTGCATTGCTGCTCGGTTGGATGTACTACCGTTCTGGCAGTATTCTGCCTGGTATTGCTCTGCACTGGGTGAACAATACGGCTGCGTATATAACCTACATGCTGTTCCCTGCGGCTGCTGACATGAAACTCATTGAAGTGTATAATGGCGACACATTGCGCCTTTATCTCTCGTTGGTTATCTCTGTCTGCATTCTCTTAATCTCAATTTACCAACTTAACAGAAAGATGAGGAGATAAGTCGGTTTCTATATTTATTACAATAAAAGCTAAAAAATATTTATATTTAGTTACAAATCACGACAATTTACGTTATTAATTTAAATCATCGAGGATTATCATTAACTAATCACATAACAAGTTTACAACAAATGAACAAAATAATTTACTAACATTTAAATTTTAAGCGTATGAAAAAATTATTTACTTTGGTTGCAGTCGCTATGATGGCTGTTGGTGCTAACGCGCAGGAATCATGGTCAATAGTTGATGAAAATGGAGAATTGGATGCCATTTACAGTGA
>JAJQAR010000342.1 GCA_021203705.1 Prevotella sp.
ATAATAATATGTACATTTGCAGACTGAAAACTATAAAAGTAAAAAAAGTTTTCTGTTAATGGAAAGAATTTTTAAATTCAACCATAGTGAAGAGATTAATATAAATAAAGAAATTATTAATATTTTTGATAAATAGGTATGAAAAAGAGCAGAATTTTATTTTTAGCAGCTGCGGCTGTGGTTTTGTCTTCTTGCAGTAATAGCGGTGGACTCAGTTCTGACAACGGGTTTGCCGTAAGGACAGCCAAGACGCAGAAAGCGGATTTGCAGTCATCATATCCTGCCACAATCACTGGTGTACAGGATGTTGAAATCCGCCCGAAAATTTCAGGATTTATCACTAAAATATGTGTTAGTGAGGGTCAGGTAGTGAAACAGGGACAACTGATGTTCGTTATTGATAATGTAACCTACGAGGCTGCTGTACGCCAGACTAAGGCTGCTGTTGCAGCTGCGGAGGCACAACTCAACACTGCCAAACTGACCTACGAGAACAGTCAGAAGTTGTTTGAAAACAACGTTATAGGTTCTTACGAACTGCAATCTGCCAAGAACTCTTACGATTCCGCAGAGGCGGCATTGGCACAGGCTCAGGCCAATTATGTGTCTGCTAAGCAAAACCTTGACTTCTGCTACATCACCAGTCCTGCCAATGGCGTTGTAGGCGACCTTCCTTACAAGGTAGGTGCATTGGTAAGTTCTTCCAACACTGACCCTCTCACCACAGTTTCCGACATTGAGACAATGGAAGTTTACTTCTCTATGACTGAAAAAGACCTTCTCAATTTGACAAGGGAGAGTGGCGGTATCCATACTGCAATTAACGACTACCCACCAGTACAGTTGCAGCTTGCCGACGGTACCATTTACGACCATGAAGGAAAAGTTTCCACCATAAGTGGTGTTATCGACCAGTCAACAGGTTCGGTACTCGTGAAAGCTATCTTTGCCAACCCCGACCACCTCTTAAAGAGCGGCGGTTCAGGAAGTATCCTCGTGCCTTACACTCTTGAAAATACTATCATCATCCCACAGGCTGCTGTTGCACAAGTACAAGACCAATATTTCATTTATATCTTAGGTCAGGACAACAAAGTGAAATATTCTGCCATAACCGTAGATCCTAACGACGATGGTGTCAACTACATTGTTACAGGTGGTCTCAAAGCAGGAGAGAAATTCGTTGTAAAAGGAATAACATCCCTCTCAGACGGTATGGAGATTACACCTCTCACAGAAGAAGAATATAAGAAGAAAATCGAAGATACTAAGGCAATGGGCAGCGACCAAGACGACTTGGGTAAGTTGAAGGACGACCTTACGAAGTAATTGTTCAATCAGTTAACTGTTTAAATTAGAAGATAATGAGATTTGATAACTTTATAAAACGTCCTGTTCTATCCACTGTCATCTCTATTATTTTGGTGATTTTGGGTTTGATAGGAATTGTTTCGCTGCCTATCGAGCAGTATCCTGACGTTGCCCCACCGACGGTGATGGTGAGGGCTACCTATCAGGGAGCGAATGCCGAAACAGTGCTTAACTCCGTGCTCGCACCTTTGGAGGAGCAGATCAACGGTGTTGAGGGTATGACCTATATGACTTCTTCGGCAACCAATGAGGGTTCCGCAACAATACAGGTATACTTTAAACAGGGAATGAATGCGGATATGGCACAGGTCAACGTACAGAATCGTGTGTCACAGGCTGAGTCTTTGCTTCCAGCGGAGGTTACGCAGGCTGGTGTCAACGTGATGAAGCGTCAGACATCCACCGTGCTCTTCATGTCTTTCACCAGCGACGGGCGTTACGATGACAAGTTCCTCTACAACTATGCAAACATCAATATCATTCCAGCTATCAAGCGTGTCGAGGGTGTTGGTGAGGTACAGGCTCTTGGTGATGCCCTCTATTCTATGCGTTTGTGGCTCGACCCTATCAAGATGAAGAACCACAACCTGATTCCTTCTGATATAACAACCGTACTTTCAGAGCAGAACATCGAGGCTGCACCTGGTAAGTTCGGTGAAACAAGCGATAAACAATACGAATACACCATCAACTATAAGGGACGTCTGAAAACACCGGAGGAATTTGCCGACATGGTGATTTCAGCTGATCCTAACGGTCAGGTGGTACGTGTGAAAGATGTGGCTACCGTAGAGACTGGTAAACAGGCTTACGCTATCAAGAGTGTGTTCAACAACAATCCCGCAGTGCCTATCATGATTACACAGACGGCAGGCTCTAATGCGAATGATATCGTGAAAGGTATCAAAGCCGTACTTGCCGATCAGGAGAAGTCCTACCCTCCTGGAATGAAGATGGAGTATATGCAGGACGTAACAGAGTTCCTCTATGCTTCTATCGAGGACCTTATCAAGACCCTCATCGAGACGTTTATCCTCGTGTTCATCGTGGTGTATATCTTCTTGCAGGACTTCCGTTCCACGCTCATCCCGCTTATTGCGGTGCCGGTATCACTTGTTGGAACTTTCTTCTTCCTCTATGTGTTTGGCTTCTCGCTCAATTTGCTTACGCTCTCCGCACTCGTGCTTGCTATTGCGATTGTGGTCGATGATGCGATTGTGGTTGTCGAGGCGGTCCATGCCAAATTGGACTTGGGTTATAAGTCCTCACTGCAGGCTTCATTGGATGCCATGAGTGAGATTTCAGGCGCTATTATCTCCATTACTCTTGTAATGGCGTCAGTGTTCATCCCAGTGTCGTTCATCGGTGGTACGTCGGGTGTGTTCTACAAGGAGTTCGGTATCACTATGGCTATCGCCATCGTCATCTCGGCCATCAATGCGTTGACGCTCTCACCAGCTATGTGCGCCGTTTTGCTGAAACCAAAGAATGCTGACGGCTCCGAGCGCAAGATGTCAATGCTTGACAGATTCCACGTGTCTTTCAACACTGTATATAATAAAGTGTTGGACAAATATAAGAAAAACGTCCGCCGACTTGTTGAGAGGCCGATACTTTCTCTGATTATTGTTGTTATCGGTGTTGTAGTACTTGTTTACACGGCAACGACAACGAGAACTGGTCTTATCCCTGATGAGGATACCGGTACTGTTTTCGCTACCGTCTCAACAGCACCTGGTACAAGTGCCCAGAAGACAAATGAATACTTGAGTACTATCGACTCTATGTTCGCCACCAACCCAGCTGTACAGGGACGTGCACAAATCGTAGGTTACAACTTCGTTGCAGGTCAGGGCTCCAACCAGGGTACGTTCATCCTCAAGCTGAAACCTTTCGCTGAACGTAACAGTAAGGAGTCTATAATGAAATATCTCGGTGTTCATAACCTCGGTTCTACTATGGTGCTCGGTATGATATATAAGCAGACTGGTGCCTTGAAAGGCGCACAGGTTCTTGCTTTCCAACCGCCTATGGTACAAGGTTTCTCCGCAACGAGCGGTCTTACTTTATCTATGGAGGACCGTACGGGTGGTGACGTGAACGACTTCTTCAACACCACGCAGAGTTTCTTGACAGAGTTGAACAAACGTCCGGAGATTACGAACGCCATGACATCCTACGACTCTAAATATCCACAGTATTATCTTGACGTGGATGTCGCAAAATGTAAACAGAGTGGTGTCAGTCCAAGTACCGTATTGTCAACTATGCAAGGCTACTATGGCGGTCTGTACGCTTCCAACTACAACGTTTACGGTAAACTCTGCCGTGTTATGGTACAGGCTGACCCGGAACAACGTGCCGACTTGAAGAGCCTTAGCAACATCTATGTTCGCACTTCTTCTGGCATGGCTCCTATAAGCGAATTTGTTACAATATCCAAGATGTACGGTCCGCAGGAAATCGACCGTTTCAACCTGTTTACGGCTATCAACGTGAACGCAGCGGCAAGTGACGGTTATTCATCAGGAGACGCTATCAAGGCTATAGAGGAAGTGGCAAGCACCAACCTCCCCGCAGGTATTACTTACGAATACTCTGGTCTGACACGTTCAGAGCAGGAGTCAAGCAACTCCACAATGATAATCTTCGTACTCTGTCTGTTGTTCGTTTACCTTATTCTTAGTGCACAGTACGAGAGCTACATCCTGCCATTGTCGGTAATCCTCTCCATACCTTTCGGTATCGCCGGTGCGTTCATCTTCACTAACATCTTCGGTAAGAACAACGATATCTACATGCAGATCGCATTGATTATGCTTATCGGACTTCTCGCAAAGAACGCCATCCTTATCGTACAGTTCGCACTTGAACGCCGTATGACTGGTATGGCTATCTCGTGGGCTGCTGTACTCGGTGCTACCGCCCGTCTGCGTCCTATCCTTATGACCTCACTTGCTATGATCATCGGTCTTCTGCCGTTGCTCATACCTGTAGGTGTAGGTTACAACGGTAATATGACACTTGGTGCGGCTGCCGTCGGCGGTATGCTCATCGGTATGATCTGCCAGATTATGGTCGTTCCGGCTCTCTTCTACATTTTCGAACGTTTGCAGGAGAAGTTCAAGCCTGTACAGTTCGAAGACAATGTGGCTTCTGTTGATACGGAGCTGTTGCAATACACACGTCCATTAGAAACGCTGAATAATGAAAACAATGATGAAAAAGAATAATATATTACTAATGATTTCCGCAGCTGTTATTCTCAGCAGCTGTGGAATCTACGGAAAATACGAAAGGCCTGACGTAAACGCCGAGGGACTTGTGCGTGACGTGGTATCTAACACTGATACATTGGTAGTTACCGATACGGCAAGTTTCGGCAACCTGCCGTGGCGCAGCGTATTCACCGACCCACAGTTGCAGTCGCTCATCGAGATGGGCCTTACCCACAACGTTGACATGCTCAATGCAGCATTGAACGTAAAGATGGTTGAGGCACAACTATTGGCTTCGAAATTGGCTTTTGTTCCTTCGTTCAACTTCTCACCATCAGGAACAATATCCTCTTGGGACGGCAACAAGGCGACAAAAACCTATTCTTTGCCTATCAACGCAAGCTGGAGCATCGACTTGTTCGGAAACCTCATGAACCAGAAACGCAGCGCACAGAAGGCTCTCTTGGCAACAAAGGATTACCAACTTGTCGTAAAGACAAACCTTATAGCAAACATCGCAAATATGTACTACACCCTTATGATGCTCGACAAACAACTTGAGATAGTTGACGATATGACGGGCCTCACAAAGGATACATGGGACATGATGAAACTGCAGAAAGAACTTGGCAACACCCGTGAGACTAGTGTGCTGAGTGCTGAGGCTAACTACTATTCTGTATTGACTCAGGCAACTGACCTGAAACGCCAGATACGTGAGACAGAGAACTCAATGTCACTGCTGTTGGGACAGGCTGCTCAGACTATAAGTCGCGGAAAACTCGAAGATCAGTCACTGCCGACAGAGTTCAGTACGGGTATCGCTATCAGCATGCTTAACAACCGTCCTGACGTACACTATGCAGAGATGAGTCTCGCACAATGTTTCTACGATGTAAAGAC
>JAJQAR010000211.1 GCA_021203705.1 Prevotella sp.
CGCTGCCCCACTTCCGAGCGTCAGTTATAGCATCACCGATAACAAAACCGAGCCTGGCGGCAACGGGTGCGCCCTCAAGCCACGGACGTGTAAAATCCTCTAATTCATCGCCAATCCCGAATGTATATACCATTCCCCCTTTTTCGAGACCTTCCGCAAGACAGATGGCACTGTAACCACTGAAAGTGCCAATTTCAAGGATGTTGTGTGGGCGGAGCATGCGCACAAACATCTTGAGCAGGCGACCTTGAAGATGACCACTTGCCATACGTCCGTTTAAAAGACTCACATTGGTGGAACGCCACAAACGATAAAGATAATCACCCTCTGGCTCGATATGCTCAAGGATGTATCTTTCCAATTCAGAATCCATGATAAACTTTATCCCTGCATTTCCATTAGAGCCTCAATAGCCAAACGGTAAGAGTCGAGACCGAACCCACAGATTACACCCTTGCAAGCGCAGGAGATCATCGACTTATGTCGGAACTCCTCACGGGTGTGCACGTTGGAGATATGCACCTCAATGACGGGAGATGTGAGCGACTTAATACAGTCTTGCAATGCGATACTTGTATGCGTATAAGCCCCAGCGTTGAGGACGATGCCAGAGTAGGAGAAACCCACCTCTTGCATTTTGTCAATCAACTTGCCCTCAATATTGTTCTGATAGTACTCGATTTCCACATCGGGATAACGCTCACGGAGTTTTGGAAGATATGTCTCGAAAGAACTCTTGCCATATATTCCTGGTTCCCTGACTCCAAGTAGGTTAAGGTTCGGACCGTTGATGATAAGTATTTTCATAATCAAATAATTTTTTGTAATTTTGCGGTGAAACGGAAATTGCAGTAAAACTATTGGCTTCTGTTGTCCGTCGTTGTTGCAAAAGTAATAAAATAAATGGAAAAGGGGAATAAAAATTCGTCGAATATTATAAGAGCATACCAGCGTTACATGAAATTGGAGCGCAACCTGACGCCCAACACAATAGACGCATATACGCGGGATATTGAAAAACTGCTGAAATATTTAAGTGAAGATGGCATCCAGCCTGAGGAAGCAAAATTGGACAATTTGCGTACCTTTGCCGCCTCGTTGCATGATATTGGTATTGGGGCACGTTCACAATGTAGGATATTGAGTGGCGTGAGGGCATTCTATCGTTTCCTTGTAATAGATGGTTATTTAGAAAACGATCCATCAGAATTGCTTGAGTCGCCACAGATAGGAGAGCATCTGCCGGAAGTGCTGACTACAGAAGAAGTTGACAGATTAGAACAGGCGATTGATTTGAGCAAGTGGGAGGGGCACAGGAACAAGGCGATTATAGAGGTGCTGTTCAGTTGTGGGTTGCGTGTCAGTGAGCTTATCAATCTCAAACTATCCAATCTATATCTTGATGAACAATATATCTGGGTGAAGGGTAAAGGGCGGAAAGAACGCCTTGTACCAATTTCAGAGAGTGCAATAAAACAATTAGGATATTGGTTTGCCGTGCGCAATCAGATGAACATCAAACCAGGGGAGGAGGATTATGTATTCTTAAACCGTCGTGGGGCGCACCTTACACGCACTATGATATTGATAATGATAAAACGACTTGGAGAGGAAGCTGGAATTACTAAGACAATCAGTCCGCATACCCTGCGTCATAGTTTTGCCACCGCATTGCTTGAGGGCGGAGCGGATTTGCGTGCGATACAGAGTATGTTGGGGCATGAGAGTATCGGAACAACCGAAATATACACCCATTTGGACACAGCGACACTGAGAGAAGAAATATTGAGGCACCATCCGAGAAACAGAGAAAATTTTTCGGAGAAAAATTTTCAAATTAAGAATTAAGAATTCGATATTGCTTGCATGATTTGCTCTTTCAGAGCAATGTCCTCAGTAAACTGGGACCCTACAGTTGGTGGGTGAAATTAAGAATTAAAAATGCATTTTTGCTTGAGGGCATTTTTGCTTGAGATTTTTTAGAGAAGTGTTTTTAACTGTTATTAGGTGTTTTGATGTTATGTGTTAAATAAATATTCTTTTTCGATGGTTTTAATGATTGGACAATGGTTTTTTGCTAAATTTGGACGCTTAAAATGAATATTTATGCTGTTCAATTGCAACAAGTGGTTTCTTTGTCATATAGCGATATGGATGGGAATCAAAAGAATTGTTGCGGATAAGGCATGAATGCGTGATAACAGTTTTGGTTAACGGTAAAATTATACAAACAAGTAAATAATAATATGAAGTTAAAAAAACTATTCGCTGCTGCGGCACTGCTTATCGTTAGTGTCACGGCAATCATGGCACAGGAAATGCAGTTGCCCCCAGTGCCAGTAGATCCAGCAGTCAGGACAGGAAAACTGTCAAACGGGTTGACCTATTACATCCGTCAGAACGGCTATCCAGAGCATCGTGTGAATTTCTACATCGCACAACGGGTTGGTTCGATACAAGAGGAAGAAGATCAGCGAGGATTGGCGCATTTCCTTGAGCACATGGCATTCAATGGGTCAGAACATTATAAAGGTAATGATCTGATAGAATACTTACGTTCAATTGGCGTAGAGTTCGGTTCAGACCTTAACGCATACACAGCTGTTGACCAGACAGTATATCGTATTTGCAATGTGCCATCTACAAGAGAGTCGGCACTCGATTCTTGTCTGCTCGTGATAAAGGACTGGTCGAATGGACTACTTTTGGAAGAAGATGAGATTAACAAGGAGCGTGGAGTAATTCACGAGGAATGGCGTCTGCGCATGAGTCCGATAATGAGAGTGTTGGAGCGCAACCTTGAGACCCTGTATCCAGGCAGCAAGTATGGTAAGCGTTTCCCGATAGGACTTATGGAAGTGGTGGACAATTTCTCACCAGAGTTCTTGCGTGATTACTATCACAAGTGGTATCGCCCGGACAATCAGGCAGTAATCGTTGTTGGAGACGTGGATGTTGACAAGACAGAACAGAAGATTAAAGACCTGTTCAGTAGCATACCACTCGCGGAGAATGCTGCTCAGGTAGTTGCCGAGGAAGTACCGGACAACAACGAGCCAATAATAATAATTGACAAGGACAAGGAGCAGACAATCGACATGGTTCAGTTGTCGTTCAAGCATGATGCAGTGCCAGATGCAGAGAAGAACAGCATAGCCTACCTTCTGAACAAATACGCCATAGACCTTGTATGCTCTATGCTCAATGCCCGTTTTGAAGAAATTTCACAAGAGGAGGACTGTCCATTCCTGAATGCGGAAGTTGAGGATGGCGACTATATCTATTCAAGGACGAAAGGATCATTCGACGTAACTTTTCTTCCAAAGGAAGGCAAAGACGTAGAAGCACTTACAGCAGCTATGCGTGAGGTGATGAGAGCCTTGAAGCACGGATTTACAGCAACAGAGTTTGAGCGCGCAAAAGCCGATTACCTTAGTTCTTTGGAGAAAGTATATACTAACCGTGACAAGCGCGACAACAGTGTTTATGGAAATATATATTCCCAGAACTATATCGCCAACGAGCCGATGCCCTCGATAGAGGACGAGTACATGATGATGCAGCAGGTATCACCGATGATACCAGTAGAGGCAATAAATCAAGTATTGCCAGAGCTTGTCAGTCAGACTGATACCAATGTGGTGATATTGGCAATCTACAACGAGAAGGACGGCAAGGTATATCCAACAGCAGAGGCATTCAAGAAAGTAATAGACACCGTACATTCAGAGGAAATTGAAGCATGGGTTGATGAAGTAAGAGATGAGCCTCTGATTTCTGAATTGCCTGCAAAGGGAGCAATCACGTCAGAAACAGAAAACACGGAATTAGGTTATAAGGAACTTATGCTTTCAAATGGTGTTAAAGTATTATTGAAGAAGACAGACTACAAGGATGATGAAGTTTTGTTGCAGGCGGTATCAAAGGGCGGAACATCGTTGCTTGGTGAAGAAGACATAATAAATGCGAAAGTTTTCGACCAGGCTATAGGCGTTAGCGGACTTGGAAATTTCAGCAATACGGAACTATCCAAAGCCCTTGCCGGCAAGCAGGTAAATGCAGACTTGTCGTTATCACTTTTGCATGAGAGGGTGACAGGAAACTCCACACCGAAAGATCTTGAGACGATGTTCCAGATGGTATATCTTTATTTCACCGATATCAGAAAGGACGAGAAGAGTTTTGCCTTGATGATGAACATGCTTGAAAACGCCTTGAAGAACAAGGAAATATCACCTGATATGGCATTCAGCGACTCCTTGAAAGTTACGTTATATGACCATAACCCACGATTTAAGACAATAGAACTCGCAGACTTGCAGAAAGTTGACTACGATAGGATATTGCAGATAGCCAAGGAGCGCACAGCAAATGCAGCCGATTTCACATTCACGTTTGTAGGCAATTTTGATGAGGAAGTTATCCGTCCGTTGATAGAGCAGTACATCGCATCCCTGCCGGCAAGTGGTGAAAAGGAAGAGTGGAAAGCTGTAACAACATATAATAAAGGCAAGGTAGAGAACAAGTTCTTGCGCAAGATGGAAACAGCAAAAGCCAACGCATATATGTATTGGTACAATAACGATATACCATACTCAATAGAGAACGACATCTACGCAGATGCGGCAGGACAGGTTTTGTCGATGATTTACCTGCAGAAAATCCGCGAAGATGCAAGTGCAGCATACTCAACAGGGGCTATTGGAATGACAATTATAGGTAATGATGTACCATTCACGGCGTTGGTAGGTATCTGTCCGATGAAACCCGAAATGAGTGATGTCGCTTTGAAGATAATGAGAGAAGAAGCAGAGAAGATGGCAGAGACTGTTGATCCAGACATGCTCAGTAAGGTGAAGGAACTGATGTTGAAGCGTGCCGATGAGGACGCCATGAAGAACAAATACTGGCTTGGCATCTTAAGCAACTACAACGAGTACGGCATAGACCAATATACAGATTACAAGAAAATTGTCAATGAACTGACACCAGAGAAGTTGGCAAAATTTGTCAAGGACGTGATATTCGGTGGCGGCAACAGTGTTACTGTGATAATGCTGCCTGATGAGAGCGAATGACATATAACACCCACACATTATCCAACGGACTTAGGTTGATACACCTCACATCGTCCTCACCTGTGGTTTACTGTGGATATGAGATATGCGCAGGAACACGGGATGAGGAGGCGTGTGAGGAGGGAATGGCACATTTCTGTGAGCACACCACGTTCAAGGGAACAATGCGGCGCACATCGATGCAGGTGCTTAACTGTCTTGAGAGGGTAGGGGGCGACCTGAATGCCTTCACCAACAAGGAAGATACGGTGTATTATTCCGCCATCCTTAAAGACCACCTTCATCTTGCCGTGGATTTGCTAACAGATATGGTGTTTCATAGCGTGTATCCGCCGTTGGAGTTGGAGAAAGAGAAAGAGGTTATATG
>JAJQAR010000152.1 GCA_021203705.1 Prevotella sp.
TTCTTTATTGACATTCTCATCTTTGCTGCGAGTGGTAACAAACCAGTTGATTGCACCACCGACAAGCAGAGGAATGTTGAGTTCTATGGGGATGAACATACCGAGGGCGAAGGCAAGAGCAGGCACTTTGAGCCATGTCAGGATGATGGCTATCAGCGCACCGATACCATACAAAATCCACGGAGCATCGATACCATTCATCAATGGGTCGATAACAGCAGCCATTGCATTCGCCTGCGGAGCGGCAAGTTGTCCACTTGCGAAGCCGTATGTTTTGTCAAGCAATATCATCACGCCACCTACGGTAGCGGCAGATACCAACGTACCGAGGAACTTCCATGATTCCTGTTTTTTAGGCGTTGAACCGAGCCAATAACCGATTTTCAAGTCGGTTATGAAAGCACCCGACAGTGACAATGCCGTACATACCACGCCACCCATGATTAGGGCAGCCACCATGCCACCAGTACCTTTCAATCCTACTGCCACCATCACCACAGAAGTGAGGATAAGCGTCATAAGTGTCATTCCCGACACAGGATTACTGCCCACGATAGCTATCGCATTTGCGGCTACGGTAGTAAAGAGGAAAGCAATGACAGCCACGAGCAACAATCCGATTATCGCAAAGAGCAGGTTGCCATGCATCACGCCAGCCCAGAAAAATATGAATATCGCTACTATCGATGCGATGGCACCGATAGCTATTATCTTGAACGAGATGTCACGCTGCGTCCTCAGTTGAGCCTTGTCATCCTTCTTGCCCCCTTTCATCTCCCTTGCAGCCAAGCCGACGGCATTGCGGATGATACTCCATGACTTTATGATACCTATCACTCCAGCCATAGCAATACCACCGATACCTATGTATTTGCCGTAAGAGGTGAAGATAGCTTCAGGTGACATTGCCCCCACCGTGTCGGTGATAGACGGATTCCACATATTCAACACGTCATTGGGGAATAAGAGAGCCATGCCCGGCACGATAATCCACCACACCGCCAACGAACCCAAGCAAATTATAAAAGCATATTTCAGTCCTACGATATAACCAAGACCGAGAACCGCCGCACCGGTATTCACCTTAAAGACCAACTTTGCTTTGTCTGCCAAAGCCTCACCCCAGCCGAACACCCTCGTGGTGAAGTTCTCGTTCCACCAACCGAAAGTGGCGACTATAAAATCATAGATACCGCCCACAAGACCGGCTATCAACAGGGGCTTAGCCTGTTTGCCACCTTTCGCACCACTGACAAGCACCTGCGTTGTCGCCGTTGCCTCTGGAAAAGGGTACTTGCCGTGCATGTCACTGACAAAATATTTACGGAAGGGAATGAGAAAGAGAATGCCGAGAATACCACCAAGCAGAGAACTGAGGAAAATCTGGATGAACGACGCGCTCATCTCCGGATATTTGTCCTTGAGGATGTAGATAGCCGGCAAGGTGAAGATAGCACCTGCCACCACAGCCCCCGAACAGGCACCGATACTCTGAATGATGACGTTCTCACCCAAGGCGTTATTCCGTTTCGCAGCTGTTGAAACCCCAACGGCGATTATGGCGATAGGTATAGCGGCCTCGAACACCTGACCCACACGCAAACCGAGGTAGGCGGCTGCGGCAGAGAAGAGTATTGCCATAAGCACACCCCACGTAACCGACCAGCCGTTCACTTCGGGATAACTCCGTTTAGGGTTCATCACCGGCTTGTATTCCTCGCCCTCTTTCAGTTCAGTGAAAGCGTTATCGGGCAACTGCATGCTCTCTTTCTCTTTTTGTTCCATTATTTAATTATTTCCTTTGTTGTCTTTATCGTGCCGTCGGACATAGTGCGAACAACGATGTTCATGCCTTTCTGCGGCTGTGATAACTTCATACCGGACGGTGAATAGTAGTTTACACCAACCGTCTTAGTATTGCTGCTGATTATCTGACCTATACCTGTGTCAACACCCTCACCATATACAACATTCAAAGTAGCACCTGCATGAGCACTGACCTCAGTCTCAACAAGATTTACGTCGTAACCATCAAGGGTATAATAGTCAGAAGGGATAAAGTATTCGTTATCACCACTTTTATGCTGATAATCATTTACACCTAAGCAGCCAGAAACTGTCAAATTATAATCGGTATAACCACTGCTCGTAGCTTTGTTCGTATAAGGATTCTTAACTCCGTCAATGAATGTACATCTGTCAAGATAGATATTACTCATATAACCTGTTGCGACACAAGTATTATTACCTGTGCAGGAATAAAGGCAATTGAGAAGATGAACCATGCCAAAACGTACTCTTGGCATTCTCTCCCTGCAGCCAGAATCCCACCAACAGCTATAGAAAGTGGTATTCAAATGTCCCTTGTCTTTGGACGCATTGCCATCGCCACCACCCCAAAGATTGCTGAAACGATGGTCGTTAGAACCGCCTGAACCACCTGCCCACGGTGATATGAGATAATGGAAACGACACCATGAAACGCAAATATAGTCGGAACCGTTGTTACAGTCGAAGTTTCCGTCAACACCGTCCTGGAAATCGCAGTGGTCAACCCACATATATTTACAGCCGGTAAAGTTTAGATTGTCGTTTCCGTCAATATCATACGCTCCTGCACTCTTGAAAGTTACATTGCGGATAATTATGTTCTGACAAGAACTGAAACTCAAAACTCCAGTTGAATCAACATTTGCCGTATGGTAAGGATTTACCAGAGCAGAGCCGGGAAGTCCGTATATTGTTTTGTTCTGCACGCTGTTTAATTTCAATAACTTTCCCGGAAATTCAATCTCACCTTGGATGTAGATTGTTTTGTAATCAGTATTCTTAAGTTCTGCAACAAGCTCATCGTATGTCGTAACGAGTACAGGATTCTCCTCGTTACCTCCCGTTACCTGCCTTGCACCAAGAGTAGCCCACCCTACTGGTTCATTGTAATCGTACTCTGAAATCTGTGCTATTCCAGGAGTAGCAAACGCCAAAGATGTTATGGCGCATAATAAAGTAGTTTTAAAGATTCGCATAGTAGTAAAAATTATTTATTAATTCAATATTATCATTAAACTCTCTCATTGACATTGACAGCAGAAAAACCTTTTGCTTATATGTTGCAAAGTTAGTTAAAATATAAATATTGCAAAACAAAAACTTATAATTTTAAAATAAAACAGTGCATTAACAGAACGGTTTTGAAAATAAAATGAAAAACAGTAATATTTTAACCGTAATTGCCTTAACTTTGCACCCTATATCAAATACACAACCGACATGGCATATTTATTCACATCAGAATCAGTATCGGAGGGGCATCCTGACAAGGTGGCCGACCAAATATCCGATGCTATCCTTGACCAGTTTTTAGCATACGACGACAAGGCGAGGGTGGCAATAGAGACACTCGTTACCACAGGACAGGCAGTAATTGCCGGTGAGGTTAGCAGCGAGGAGTATGTTGACTTGCAGACAATAGCACGCGACACGATAAAGAAAATCGGTTACACAAAGTCGGAATACCAGTTTGACGGTGATTCATGCGGTATTCTCAACGCCATCCACGAGCAGAGTGATGACATAAACAGAGGAGTGGACAACGGCAATGAAGAAGAACAGGGAGCCGGCGACCAGGGTATGATGTTCGGATATGCCTGCAATGAAACTGACAACTATATGCCGGTATCGCTCGACCTTGCCCACCTGATTATGAAGACTCTTGCCGACATACGCAAGGAGGGAAAGGTGATGACCTACCTGCGCCCGGATGCAAAAAGTCAGGTTACTGTGGAATACGACGACAATGGCACAGCACAGCGCATTGACACGATAGTGGTGTCAACGCAGCACGATGAGTTTGATCCTGATGACGTGAAGATGCTCGCCAAAATAAAGGATGACGTTATAAATATCCTTATTCCACGCGTCAAGAGTAGTTTAAACAGCGAAAAAGTGCTCTCGCTGTTCAACGACGACATCAAATATTTCGTCAACCCTACTGGTAAGTTTGTTATAGGTGGTCCTCACGGAGACACTGGACTTACAGGCAGGAAAATAATTGTTGACACCTACGGCGGCAAGGGAGCGCATGGAGGAGGATCTTTCTCAGGCAAGGACTCCAGTAAAGTTGACCGTTCGGCAGCCTACGCCGCACGCCACATAGCAAAGAACATGGTGGCGGCGGGTGTTTCCGACGAGATATTAGTGCAGGTGAGCTACGCCATCGGTGTTGCCAAACCGGTAAGCATCTATGTGAACACCTACGGCAAGAACCACACCAAGATGACCGATGGAGAGATAGCCTCTTGGATTGGCACACACTTTGATCTCCGTCCGAAAGCGATAGAGAAAGCCCTGAAGCTGCGCCAACCAATATTCAGTGAGACAGCAGCCTACGGTCACATGGGGCGTAAAAACGAGATGAAGAAAAAGACATTCACCAGTCGTTACCATGAGACAAAAGAGATGGAAGTGGAACTGTTCACTTGGGAGAAACTCGACAAGATATATGAGATAAAGGCGGCTTTCGGACTGTAATATATCCTGGTAGTTGTCCGACAGTATAGCATTGCAATGACATTCTTACAGGCAGACTCAACGGAAGTTGTCGGCAGCCATAACATAGCGGAACCGACAGTTGCTGAAAGGCAAATGGATGTCGTTCAGCAGCAAAATAGTGAGTTAAGACAGTCTAAGCCTGTACAAAATCATATACAAAAAGATACTACACAAGCATTCATGCAAATAGAGGGTAACGTGCAAGATGGTGAATCAGGCACGGATACCCTCCAACTTTATGAGGAGGAAATCACCGAAAATGAGGATACCGTTGAGTTACCGTTATATTACAGGGACAACTATTTTTTCCCCGACTCCCTGTTATACAGCAAAGGAACGGGAGGGCGCACCGGTGTGGCTGGCGACCCTTTACCATATACCGTCAAGAACGACAACCTGATAACCTCTATTCTGCTAATTTGTTTCATTCTCGTTCTGGTAGGCTTGTCAAAGACAGGGAGACTAATCGCACGACAAACAAAAGGTTTTTTCAACGAGCATAGAAGACGCACGGCAGAGTATACAGAAACTACCAACGAGTATCGTTTTCAGTTTTTCTTAGTGTTGCAGACATGCATTCTCTTTGCACTGCTCGCATTCTTATACACACAAAAATTTACAGACACCGCTTTCTTCGTGATGTCCATATACCTGCAGTTGACTATCTTCTTCGGTGCGTTTGTGGTGTATTTCATCTTAAAGTCGTTATTGTATCTGATAGTAAACAGTGTGTTTTTCGACAAAAACAATAACGCCATTTGGTTCAAGTCGCTGCTCTTTATATATTCTATAGAAGGTATAGCATTATTCCCGTTAGTGGTAATACTTTCTTACATTGACTTTTCTTATATTTATGGGGCATTTTACATCGGTTTTGTTATAATAATCG
>JAJQAR010000136.1 GCA_021203705.1 Prevotella sp.
GAACAAGGTGTGGGTGGGGCTCTCAAAGGAGACGGCACACCAGCTCGGCACACCGATTTCCAGTCTTATGGCTTGGACGGAGATTTTGAAGGAGACTTATCCTAACGACAGTCTTATTCCGGAAATGGACAAGGACGTGAAACGGTTAGAGTTAATTGCGGAGCGTTTCTCCAAAATCGGCTCTTTGCCGGAGCCTGTCCCCACAAATCTTATGGAGGTGATGACGCACGTAATCGACTATATGGACCGCAGGACATCGGCAAAGGTGGCGTTCATACGAGAGTTCCCTGATTATGATATAACGGTGAAAGTGAATGCTTCTCTGTTTGAGTGGGTGATAGAGAATTTATGCAAGAATGCCGTTGATGCGATGGAAGGCTCAGGGACTATAACACTCCATATCGAGGATGTTGCTGATAGGGTGGTGATAGAGGTTACTGATACAGGTAAAGGTATAAAGAAAAAAGACATCGGCAACGTGTTCCGCCCTGGTTTCACTACAAAGAAACGAGGCTGGGGACTGGGCCTGTCGTTGGCGAAGCGTATTGTAGAGGAATATCATAAGGGCAAGATATTCGTAAAATGGTCGGAGGTAGGCAAGGGAACTACTTTCAGAATAGAACTGAAAAAGTAGGCATGCGTTTACATCAACGGAGAGAAAAGTCGTACCAATGATTCCCAGAAACGTTGCAGGAACGAGAACCTGTGGGCTTTCATGTATTCGTTGTAAACAAGGCTCTCGCTCATGTCTTTCAAGAAAATATCCTTTATCCTTAGAGCCATGTCTTTGTCGTAGATAAAGGCGTTAACCTCGAAATTATTTTCAAAACTGCGGAAATCGATGTTTGTGGAACCGCAAGTGGAGAGGGTGTCATCGCTTACCAATAGTTTTGAGTGGTTGAACCCCGCTTTATAAAGATATACCTTGACACCAGACTCGGCACTCTCCTTGATGAAAGAATGACTTGCCCAAGCTACGAATTTTGAGTCGGAATGGAACGGCACCATCAGGCGCACATCAACGCCAGCCAATGCCGCCGTGCGCATGGCGAACATCACGGGCTCAGTGGGCAGGAAATAGGGGGTCTCCATATACACATAGTGTTTCGCTTCCAAGAGTATGCGCACATAGCCTTGCATAATCTCCGGCCAGGAGCCGATAGGATTGCTCGTAACAATCTGCATGATGCAGTCGTTCAACTTTACCCCAGTCTGGTCAGGATAGTAACAACGGTTGGTTATGAGCGTGCGGTCAACGAAATACCAGTCAACGAGGAATGCCCTCTGTATGCCGTAAACAGCACCACCACGGATAAGCATATGAGTGTCTCTCCAACCGCCGTTGTTGTTGCCTTTCACATAGCGCAATGCGATGTTCATGCCCCCGATAAATCCAGCTTTGCCGTCGATTACGCATATCTTGCGGTGGTTACGGTAGTTCACCTTACTCGTGAAGGCAGGGAATTTGACAGGCATGTAGGAGTGTACGTCAATGCCGGCGTTGCGCATACGCTCGAAAAAAGATTTTTTCACGTGCCAACAACCCACATCATCGTAAATCAGGCGCACCTCTACACCTTGTTTTGATTTTTCTATCAGAGCATCAGAAACAAGGTAGCCCAACGGATCGTCGCAGATGATATACGACTCTAAATGAATATGGTGTTTAGCCTTTCCTATCTCTCGCAACAGAGCGTGAATGAAAGAATAACCGTTGGTGAATATCTCTGTCTCGTTATCCTTGAACGGCAATGCCCAATTCTGACTTGTGAACAATTTTATCAGTACCTCATGCTCCTTCGGCAATACGAGGTTCTCCTGTTCGGCAAATTCGAGCATGGAGCGTTTCGTCAACTCGTCCATGCTGTGCTGACTTATCATTTTCTCCTTGCGAGTGTTCTGGCCGAAGAAGAAATACAGGATGATACCTGCCAATGGGATGAATATGAGCACGAGTAGCCATGCCATTGTCTTGGCTGGCTGGCGGTTGTCCAACAGCACCTTCAGCATGGTGATGAACACTACCGTTACATAAACTAAGAATATGAGTTTGTCTAAGTATTCCATATCATATTATTACTTCGTTGCCCAATTCCTTTGCAATGGCGTTTCTAATCGACTGCATGTCTTTGTACTCCGCCATTTTCTCCATCATCTTGTCCATGTCATTGCCCGCTTCCTTGATTTCCTGTTGTAACTCTTTCAGCCGTTGCTCAACATAGTCCATGCGGAAATCGAGTATCAGGTGTCTGACACGGTTGCGCAATGTTTCCTCATCGTTTTTCACCTGAAGGCTCTTGCTCAACTGGAAACGGTCGATCACCATGTTGGTGGCAAGTTCGCTGATCTCGAAGTCAGGGTGATGGGTGAAATAGTTCTCGGCATTGAAATTGTCTTCTCCACTATGTTCTACCGCCTCCTGCAGCATGCGGTTGTATTTCTCATCGTGGAATGTCAGCTCATCGGTGTCGAGGTCGTATTTGATGTACTGTGATACATTTAGACTTATCGTATCGCCGTCTTCCGTCTCCACATTATTGTATAATATCCTCTCACCGTAACGCACCACCATCTGCAACAGCAGGTATTCCACCTTCGTCGCCTGTTGAGTCGGCGTTGGCGGTACTAACGGTTCCTGGTTTTGCTTTTCTTTTTCCTCCTCCCGTTTCAGCTCCTTGCGCTTTTCCTCGATGTCACCCCGTATGAACTTGTTCATTGTACTCACAAGAGTTGCCTCGTTGATGCCCAGACGGTGGGCACATTCTGTGGTGTAGGTGGCACGGATAATCTGGTTGGGTATCACCGATACGCTCTTTACGATACTGCTTATCGCCTCAGAACGCTTTATCGGGTCGGTAACGCCGTTTAGCAACAGTTTTGTCTTGAACTCAATGAAGTCAGTCTGGTGCTTTTTGATGTATTCCTGAAACTCCTGTGATGTGTGTTTCTGGGCGAAACTGTCTGGATCTTCTCCGTCAGGCAAAAGCAACACTTTCACATTCATACCATCAGCGAGCAGCATGTCGATACCTCGGATAGAGGCATGAATGCCGGCGGCATCGCCATCGTAGAGCACTGTTATGTTGTCGGTGAAGCGGTGGATCAGTTTTATCTGTCCTATCGTCAGTGATGTTCCTGATGATGCCACCACGTTCTCCACACCGCTCTGGTTCATTGACGTTACGTCGATATAGCCTTCTACAAGGTAGCAACGGTCGTTTTTAGCTATCGCCTGTTTTGCCTGGTAGATGCCATACAATTCGTTGCTCTTATGATAAATGAGCGATTCAGGGGAGTTGACGTATTTCGCTGCTTTCTTGTCATTGCCCAATATCCTGCCACCGAAAGCCACCACGCGCCCTGTCATGGTGAGTACGGGGAATATCACTCTGCCGTAATATCGGTCTTGTAACTCACCGTTCTCCTTTTTATAGCACAGGCCTGTGTCGAGAAGAAACTGCTCCTTGAAACCTTTTTTCAGGGCAGCCTTGACAAATGCGCTTTTATCTTTCAGGGCATAGCCCAACTGGAACTTTTTTATGGTGTCGTCACGGAAACCACGAGAGCGGAAATACGGCTTTCCGATAGCGCGTCCTTCTGGAGTTTCAAGGTTGTCATGAAAGTATTGCAAAGCCCAGTTGTTGATGATAAAAAGGCTCTCGCGCTCGCTCTGCTCGCGCTTTTCCTCGTCGGAGAGTTCTTTTTCGTGTATCTCGATATGGTATTTGTTGGCAAGCCAGCGCAATGCCTCCGGGTAAGTCATCTGCTCGTGCTCCATGATGAAGCCTACCGCCGTGCCACCCTTGCCGCAAGAGAAACAATGGCAGTAGCCTTTTGACGGTGATACCACAAACGAAGGAGTCTTCTCGTTGTGGAAAGGGCACAGACCTTTGTAGTTCACCCCCGCCTTACGCAGAGTGACAAATTCTGACACGACGTCAACAATGTTGGCGGCATCCATTATCTTGTCTATCGTCGCTTTGTCTATCATCAGCAGTTGTTGGAAAAATTAAAGGCGTGCCATATTAACGTGCACGCCTTTAATTTTATATCTCTTATTTTATTTGCTTTCACCTGGGTGTGCTCCGTCGTATGCCCAAACATAATATGAGGCACCGTGCACGAAACCTGCTCCAAAGGCGGTGAGGATAAGGTTGTCACCTTTCTTCAGAAGGTGCTCGTTCTCCCAAAGGGCAAGAGGAATGGTTGCCGCACTGGTGTTACCAAAGTGCTCTATGTTCACCATTACCTGTTCTATAGGCAACTCAAGGCGTTTTGCCACTGCCTCGATAATGCGGATATTCGCCTGATGAGGAACTACGAAACGGATATTGTCCTTGTCGAGATTGTTGCGCTCAGCTATCAGGGCACAGTCATCGCTCATACTCGTTACCGCATAGCGGAACACCGTGCGTCCCTCCTGATAGAGGTAGTGCAGACGGTGGTCAACAGTGAAATGGGACGGAGGACAAACAGAGCCACCAGCCTTAAGGTGCAGGAATGGAAGTCCTACGCCGTCAGCTCTGAAATAGGAATCTCTCACACCGATATTATCTTCTGTCGTTCCCTCAACCATTACGGCTGCCGCTCCGTCGCCGAACAGGGCGCATGTGCTGCGGTCCTTGTAATCGACAACAGACGACATCTTGTCCGCACCGATAACGATTATTCTCTTGTAGCGTCCACTCTCAATCATTGTGGCTGCCACATCAAGGGAATACAGAAAACCGCAACAGGCTGCCCAAAAGTCGAAGGCAAAGGCGTTTTTCAGTCCTAACTTACCGATGACGATCGAAGCCGTTGACGGGAATGCATAGTCGGCGGTTGAAGTGGATACAATAACAGCGTCTATCGTGTCGGGGTCGGCTTTTGTCTTTTTCATCAATTGCCATGCCGCCTTACGAGCCATATAAGAAGTTCCAAGACCTTCCTCAACGAGAATCCTGCGCTCCTTAATGCCGACACGCGTCATAATCCACTCATCGTTGGTATCGACCATCTTCGACAGTTCCTCGTTATTGAGGACATAGTCGGGAACATAACCGCCGATGCCAGTGATTATCGCGCTTATTTTATCCATTATTCAGCCACTTCTTTTTCGATAGCTATCTTTCCTCTGTAGTAGCCGCAAGTAGGGCATACTGTATGGTAAATGTGAAAGGCTCCACAGTTTGGGCAAACTGCCAATGTCGGTGCTACTGCCTTATCATGGGTTCTTCTTTTTCTTGTACGGCTTTTTGATTGCCGTCTTTTAGGATGTGCCATTTTCTTTAATCTTTAATTATATTTTTAAGTTTTTCCAATTCACTCCAACGAGAGTCTATTGCTGTCTCTCCATTGCCATTACTGCTGTGGTCTGCTGCATGTTCCCCAAGAATCTTTATCATCCCACAGTTGCACTTGCCAGGCTCATGTACGTGCTTGA
>JAJQAR010000182.1 GCA_021203705.1 Prevotella sp.
GCTGCAAGGATTAATAAAGTGGAAATGGATGAAGTGACTCGTGATATGCGTACCAAAGCTAAGCGAGCCAACTTCGGCATTATTTACGGTATCACGGCTTTCGGTCTGTCAGAACAACTCAACATCAGCAGAACAGAGGCTAACCAACTTATAAACGACTATTTCGCCACATTTCCTATGGTTGAGGAATATATCAGAAAAGCCACTCAAGAGGCAAGGGAGAAAGGCTATGTGGAAACGTTTTTCCACCGACGCCGCTATCTGCCTAATATCAACTCCCGCAACGCCAACGTGCGGGGCTTAGACGAGCGCAATGCTATCAATGCACCTATTCAGGGATCTGCGGCTGATATTATAAAGGTGGCTATGGTAAACGTCTACCGACGCTTTAAATCGGAAGGTATCAAGAGTAAGATGATTCTTCAGGTACACGACGAACTTAATTTCAGTGTACTGCTGGAGGAGAAAGAAAAAGTAGAAAAGATAGTGCTTGAAGAGATGCAAAATGCCTATCCCCTACTCGTTCCTCTTGTAGCTGACAGTGGCTGGGGACAAAACTGGTTGGAAGCTCATTAAAACATACATTTACAGACCTTATTTAATGTAAAAATATTATTTAATTAACTCATACTTCTCATATTTCACAAAATATGTGTAAGTTTGCATTTGGAAACACATTAACATTGATAAGAAATGGCATTAAAATGCGGTATAGTAGGATTGCCTAACGTGGGTAAGTCAACATTGTTCAACTGCCTGTCAAGTGCAAAGGCACAGGCAGCGAATTTTCCTTTTTGCACAATAGAACCTAATGTTGGCATCATCACGGTGCCTGACGAAAGACTGACAAAATTGGCTGAGATAGTACATCCTGGGCGTATTGTACCGGCAACCTGCGAGATTGTAGATATCGCAGGACTTGTAAAAGGAGCTTCTAAGGGCGAAGGGTTGGGAAATAAGTTCCTCGGCAACATCCGTGAGACAGATGCCATAATTCATGTTTTGCGTTGTTTCGATGATGACAACATAACACATGTTGACGGCACTATCGACCCGATACGCGACAAGGAAATTATAGATACCGAACTGCAATTGAAAGACTTGGAAACCATAGAGTCACGACTTGCGAAACAACAGAAGATAGCAGCCTCCGGCAACAAGGATGCGAAGATAGAGGTGAGCGTGCTTGAGACATATAAAGAAGTGCTTGAACAGGGTAAGAATGCCCGTATCGTGGAATTCTCAAGCAAGGAGGAACAGGATGCGGCGCATAATCTTTTTTTGCTTACTGCAAAACCAGTACTTTACGTCTGCAATGTTGATGAGGCATCGGCAAAGTCGGGCAATGCTTACAGCAGTAAGGTGGAGGAAGTGGCGAAAGCGGAAAATGCCGAAGTACTTATAATAGCGGCACGCACGGAAGAGGATATAGCAAGTCTTGATACTTACGAGGACAAACAGATGTTCCTTGACGAATTGGGATTGGAAGAGAGTGGTGTCAACCGCCTGACAAAAAAGGCTTATTCTCTGTTGAACCTTGAGACATTCATCACGGCAGGAGAGATGGAAGTAAAGGCGTGGACTTATCGTAAGGGTTGGAAAGCCCCGCAGTGTGCAGGTGTAATCCACACTGACTTTGAGAAAGGCTTTATCCGTGCCGAAGTGATAAAATACGATGACTACATCAAATACGGTTCTGAAGCCGCAGTCAGGGAGGCAGGAAAATTAGGTATCGAGGGCAAGGACTACGTTGTACAGGATGGTGACATCATGCACTTCCGTTTCAATGTTTAGCTAATGATGAAAATGCTCTGTTATATCCTTTGGAATCCTAATTTAGAAGCATTCCATATCGGCAGTTTTTCGATACGGTGGTACTCACTGTGTTGGCTTATCGGATTGGCTCTTGCCTATTTCATCGTGAAATGGCTGTATAACGACCAGAAAATAAAGAAGGAATTGTTTGATCCCTTGTTTATTTATTGTTTCTTCGGCATAATAATAGGTTGCCGATTGGGGCATTGCCTGTTTTATGAGCCCGACTATTTCCTTTCAAGCGGCAAACACATTATTGAGATGTTTTTGCCTATACATTTTTTGGAAGGCGGCGGTTGGAAATTCACCGGTTACGAGGGACTTGCCAGTCATGGCGGTACAATCGGACTTATAATCGCCCTTATCTTATATGTAAAACGCAGTAAATTAAGCATTTGGACAGTACTCGACAATGTGGCTATCGCTACGCCCGCAACATCGTGCATGATAAGGCTTGGCAACCTGATGAACTCGGAGATAATAGGCAAGCAGACCGACGTTCCTTGGGCGTTCATTTTTGAGCGTGTGGATATGGTTCCAAGGCATCCCGGTCAACTTTACGAAGCCATTGCCTATGCTGTTTTCTTCTTTGTGGGCTGGTATTTCTACCGCAAGAAACCGGAGAAAGTAGGCACGGGATTTTTCTTCGGTCTGTGCCTGACACTGATCTTCACTTTCCGTTTCTTTATTGAATTTACCAAGGACATTCAAGAAGCTTTTGAGGCGGACATGATTTTAGATATGGGACAATGGTTGAGCATCCCATTCATAATAGTCGGCATTGCCTGTATGGTGGGTGGAAAATGGATGCGAAAACTTGGTGCAAAGAAATAGTCCATGCAATTACATAGACCAGGATGTATCAATTAGAACTACAACAATAACTCGTAGTCAACAACATCGAGCCACTGCCCGAATTTATAGCCCACTTTCTCAAAGTGGGAAACTTTTTTGAAACCGAGCTTTTCGTGAAAAGCTATGCTGGCTACATTAGAACCAGTGATACAGGCTACCAATGCCTTGCCACCACGTGAGCGACATTCCGCTATTAGTTTTTTCATTAATTGTGTGGCGATACCCTGGCGCTGAAACTCTGGTGAGACATATACTGTTGTCTCGTATGTATTGCAATAAGCGGCACGCTCTTTCCACTGGTGCACATAACAAAAACCAGCTATAGTACCTTCTTTTGGCATTACATAAAAAGGATAGTCGAGCGCAATCCACATCGCTCTTGAGAGCATCTGCTCGTCTGTCAATGCTTCTGTTTCAAAAGACTCTACTCCATTCAGCACGTAATGGTTGTAGATCTTGGTAATGTCAGGGATGTCTGATTGTGAGATTTCTCTAATCATTTTATTTATTAAAAGTTATATAGGTGATTGAAAATTATTAAAAGTATAGGAATGACATTAGGTGCATATTATCCATACGTCATTCCTTGCCCGTAACTATCTTGCGTATTTCATTTAATTTGTTGAGAGCCTCAACAGGTGTAAGGTTGTTGATGTCAAGTCCAAGAATTTCGTCTCTTACTTGACAAAGCACTGGATCATCAAGTTGAAAAAAGCTAAGTTGCACGCCTTCACGACTGCGGTTGAGCTGTTCTGCCGTAGGCTTCCCTACCCCACCCGTCTGTCGGTTTTCCGTTTCAAGCTGTTTGAGTATCGTATTAGCGCGCTTCACGATACTCTTTGGCATACCGGCTATTTGAGCCACATGGATTCCGAAAGAGTGTTCAGTGCCTCCCCGCTCCAATTTGCGAAGGAAAATCACCTTGTTTTCAGTCTCTTTCACAGAAATATTGTAATTTTTTATGCGGCTGAAACTCTTCTCCATCTCATTCAACTCATGGTAATGAGTAGCGAAAAGAGTGCGTGCCTGTGCATTAGGACGCTCATGCAGGTGCTCCACAATTGCCCAGGCAATAGAAATACCATCGTAAGTTGAAGTACCACGCCCTAACTCATCAAAGAGCACAAGAGAGCGAGGCGTTACGTTATTGAGGATATTCGCCGCCTCCGTCATCTCAACCATAAATGTAGATTCACCGACGGATATATTGTCAGAGGCCCCGACACGTGTGAATATCTTGTCAACAATACCTATCTTAGCACTTTCAGCTGGGACGAAACAGCCTATCTGTGAGAGCAACACTATCAACGCTGTCTGTCTCAATAGAGCTGATTTTCCTGCCATATTAGGACCTGTTATAATTATAATCTGTTGTTTCTTGTTGTCAAGATAAATATCATTCGGAACATAACTCTCCCCTACCGGCATCTGTGTCTCTATAACAGGATGTCTGCCTTGTTTGATGTCTATTACTATTTCATTCGCATCTAATTGCGGACGTATATAATTACGCTCTGCGGAAACCTTTGCAAACGATAGTAAACAGTCTATTTTTGCTAACAAAACAGCATTTTTCTGTATTGAAGATATGTCTTTTTGCATTGACAAGACAAAATCATTGAAAATTTTTGTCTCTAATGAAAGGATCTTATCTTCCGCTCCGAGTATTTTCTCCTCGTATTCCTTGAGCTCCTGGGTGATATATCGCTCTGCATTGGCAAGTGTCTGCTTACGTATCCATTCAGAAGGTACATTTTCCTTGTATGTGTTCCTCACCTCCAAGTAATATCCAAAGACATTATTGTAACCTATTTTAAGAGTAGCTATACCTGTCTTCTCCATCTCCCTCCGTTGTATTTTCAGGAGATAGTCCTTGCCGTTTGTGGCAATGTCACGAAGCTCATCAAGCTCGGCATTGACACCGCTCTTTATAACCCTTCCCTTATTCACCAATGCAGGAGGGTCGTTCTCAATGGTCTTATCAATGCTGTCTCTAAGTTCCTCACAAAGGTTGATCCCCTCTCCTATCTTGTGGATCATCTCATCGTCAGACTCCAAGCAGACCTGTTTAATGGGGCTAATGGCTTGTAATGCCACCTTCAACTGTACCACCTCGCGGGGAGAGATTCGTGCCGCTGCCACCCGTGATATTATTCGTTCAAGATCACCGATATGGCCCAAATGTACATCTACCGTATCTTTAAAATCTGTATTCCGGAAGAAATATTCAACAACATCGAGCCTCTGGTTTATTTGTTTCACATCACGAAGGGGAAAAACCAGCCATCTCTTCAACATTCTCGCACCCATTGGAGATACTGTCTTGTCAATCACGTCAAGAAGTGATGAACCACCCTCCTGCATGGATTGGAGTAACTCAAGAGAATTGATAGTGAACTTATCGAGCCTTACATACCGTTCCTCATCTATGCGTGAGAGAGATGTTATATGTCCGATATTCGTATGTTGTGTTATTTCCAAATATTGTAAAATAGCACCTGCGGCTATCACTCCACTATGTAGGTGGTCAACGCCAAAACCCTTCAGCGACTTGACATTGAAATGCTTAAGGAGCTTTTGGGTAGCAGATGCTTCATTATATACCCAGTCATCAAGTTCGAAAGTAAAAAATTTGTTTCCAAAATAACGTTCAAAGTCACTGCGCCTGCCGCGCTCAAAAAGCACCTCCTTTGGAGAAAAGTTCACTAATAACTTCTCCACATAGTCGTATAAGCC
>JAJQAR010000038.1 GCA_021203705.1 Prevotella sp.
ATATAGATGTGTCCTTATTATAATGAACGAACATGAAACCGGTATTCTGATACCCTCCATTGGAGCCTACTTTCATAAAGTGCATCGGCGACTGTATGGTATTTCCGCCTTCTTTCCCATTAAAATTCTTGCCTTCTTTATTCAAGCCACGCAAGAAGAACATTCCCTGGTCATAACCTGTAATGGCAAAACGGGGCAGGTAATCCATCATATCACTGTTGAACCACATACTGTATTTATCCTCCAAAATCTTTACCTTGCTTGACACAGGATTATAGTATGAACTCGTTGGGATGTAAGTATCGTATTTAAAGAACTTTGCCTTGTCGTATTTCTCGTACAACAACCATTCTGTATACCCAAACAGAGATATCGATATCGTGGGATTGGCATCAACAAGTCCATCGAGCCTTGTAATTACCTGATTCAATTCCGGCGAACGCCCCGTGTTCAATATCACCATGTTGGGCTTTATCGCACTGAAAGCTTTGGCGAAGATTTCCGGACTTGAATTAAGATTCGTAACATTACATGTTATTTTCTTGTCATCCAACTGCTTACGCAGGTTAAAAGTAAACACGCCCTTGTCGCTTGTCTTGTCGTTACAGTCGATTACCACAATATTATAGCTGCTGAAACGATATACGAAATGCCTGATTACCTCATCGAAGAAAATGTCGGGCTTCTGATACACTTGGAAGATATTCTTGTTCGACAGGATATCATTGCCACTTATGGAAAATGGTATTATAATCTTTGTGTCACTGTTTTTAAAGTAACTCATCAACGATTTCATTTGTTTTGTGTATAACGGACCGAATATTGCATCGCAATTCTGCAAGTTGCTCTGTGCCAATATCTCGTCGATATTACCATCTATCGGTGTATTGTACGCATTGACATCAACGGAAATGCCCTCTTTCTTCAAATCCTCACATGCTAATAACAGACCTCTGTAATATTCCACCATGCGCCGGCCGTCTCCATCGATATTGTGAAGCGGCAGCAATACTCCCACTTTTATGGCTTTGTTAGAAACAGAGGATTGCTGCACATTCGTGGCATTACTCGTAGTAGTTTCTGACGGATATGGTATCACGATATTATCACCTGTTTTCAACTCATATCCAGGAGCCTCCATCTCCGGATTTGCTCTCATCAATTCATTTACAGTAATGCCATACGTTCTTGATATGCCATAAAGAGTCTCACCACTCGTAACAGTATGTATTTCACGCACTTTTTTGTCTTGAGCAATAGTTCCAAGACAAAAAAACATAGCAATTAAAATAAAGAAATATCTTATGTAATATCGCATGTCAGTATTTAAAATTTCTGCAAAATTACAAAAAAAGCGTGGCATAATCAACTTTATTAAGTAATTTTGCAAAATATATATTTGAACATTAAAATGAAAAGATTATTTATATTCGCATTAATCGCATACTTCCTAAACCTATGCAATATCAATGCTCATACTAACGACGAGTACCCTACTATCAATCCGACAGCTACATATACGACTTCTGACGGCGAGGAAGAAAACAACAACATGTCTGGCGACGCACCACTCTATGGCGTGTTTCGTACAAATCCCGAAAATGTAGGGGTTTACAATGCTTACTATGAATGGAGGTTCACTCTCGAAGGCGAAAGTTCACCTTATCTGATTCGTTATGAGGAAGATACTGAATACACGTTTACCAAAGCGGGTACACATTCAATAGTCGTTTATGCTACTTTCGTAAACGGCAATGACACTATCGCCTACACGCAGGAATACTGGGATGAAATCGGAGCACTCACCGTTACAATAAGCGAGAGTAAGTTGGAAATGCCTAACGCTTTTTCCCCAAACGGTGATGGGATAAACGATATTTATAAGGCTAAGGACGGTTACCAGTCAATAGTGGAGTTCCACGCTTACATCTTCAACCGTTCAGGACAGAAACTTTATGAATGGACTGACCCTTCCGGAGGCTGGGATGGAAAATACAACGGAAAAGATGTTAAACAGGGCGTATATTTTGTTCTCGTAAAGGCTAAGGGAGCAGATGGCAGAACATTCAACATCAAGAGGGATGTGAATCTTCTGCGTGGATATACGGAGGAATCAGAAACGATAACAGAATAATCCCCTCTCTACATGCAACGCGAAGACAAGAAGATAAATGTTTGGGGCGCACGTGTGCACAACCTAAAGAACATTGACGTGGAAATACCACGCAATAGTCTTACTGTCATCACAGGTCTTAGTGGCTCTGGCAAGTCTTCCCTCGCCTTCGACACCATTTATGCCGAAGGACAACGGCGCTATATCGAGACATTCTCCGCTTACGCCAGAAACTTCCTCGGCAACATGGAACGCCCTGATGTTGACAAGATTACAGGATTAAGTCCTGTTATCAGTATCGAACAGAAGACAACCAACAAAAATCCACGCTCTACCGTTGGCACTATCACTGAAATATACGACTACCTGCGCCTTCTCTATGCCCGTGCAGGTACTGCATACAGTTATATGACTGGCGAGAAAATGGTGAAATACACTGAGGAAAATGTCCTTGAGATGATTCATGCCCGTTATACCGGTAAGCCCATTCTTATCCTCGCACCTCTGGTACGTAACCGCAAGGGGCACTATCGTGAACTTTTTGAAAGCATGCGGCGCAAAGGTTATCTCTATATGCGTATAGACGGTGAGATTGTAGAGATGACAAGGGGCATGAAGACTGACCGATACAAGAACCACAATATCGAGGTTGTCATTGATAAGTTGCAGGTGCATGACAAGGATGATGAGCGTCTTAAAAAAAGCGTCGCTGAGGCGATGAGACAGGGTGACGGCTTGCTGATGATTATGGAAAAAGATACCAACGAAGCTAAATATTACAGCAAACGTCTGATGTGCCCTACTACTGGCATTTCCTACGGTGACCCTGCCCCTAATAAGTTTTCTTTCAATTCCCCAGAGGGTGCATGTCCAAGATGCAAAGGTCTCGGTGTAATCAATGAAATCGACCTCTCCAAAGTGATGCCTGATACAAACCTGTCAATTCGGCAAGGTGGTATCCTACCTTTGGGAAAATTCAAGAACCAGATGATTTTCTGGCAGATAGATGCAATTTTAGAAAAATCAGAATGTAGCCTCGACACTCCTATAAAAGAAATCCCTGAAGATACTATCAATGAAATCTTATATGGCTCTATTGAAAGTGTCAGAATTAAAAAGGAACTCATACACACGTCAAGTGATTATTTTGTAGACTTCGATGGTGTACTGAAATATCTTCAAACTGTAATCGAGAACGATGACAGTACAAGCGGACAGAAATGGGCTGACCAGTTCCAGACTGTCTGTCAATGCCCTGAATGTCATGGCATGCGCCTCAACAGGGAGTCACTCTCTTACAGGATATGGGACAAGAACATCTCTGAGGTAGCCCATTTAGATGTTGCCGAACTGAAAGAATGGTTTGCTGAGGCACAGCAGCATCTTGATGAACGACAGAAAAGAATTGCCACTGAAATCGTCAAGGAGATAATGACACGTATTAACTTCCTGTTTGATGTGGGGCTCGACTATCTCTCATTAGACCGACAGTCGGCATCACTCTCTGGCGGCGAGAGCCAGCGCATTCGTCTTGCCACTCAAATCGGCTCCCGTCTCGTAAATGTTCTTTATATCCTCGATGAACCGAGTATCGGTCTCCACCAGCGTGACAACAACCGTCTTATCCAGTCATTGAAAGAACTGCGTGACATCGGTAATACTGTGATTGTGGTGGAACACGACAGGGACATGATGATGAATGCTGACTATATCGTTGACATCGGTCCTAATGCAGGCAGAAATGGTGGTGAAGTGGTGTTCCAAGGCACTCCCGACGAGATGATAAAGCATCCCACTATGACAAGTTTGTATCTAAGCGGGCAAAAGAAAATAGATCTTCCTGTTGAACGGCGCAAAGGCAATGGTAATGTTATTTCCATCCATGGTGCCACAGGTAATAACCTCAAGCACATAGACGTTGACTTCCCTCTCGGAAAACTCATCGTTGTAACAGGTGTCAGCGGTAGTGGCAAGTCAACATTAGTCAATGAGACACTTCAACCGATATTGAGCCAACATTTCTACCGGTCTCTTAAAAAACCGATGCCTTACGAAAGTATCGAGGGTATCGAGTTCGTGGATAAAGTGGTCAACGTTGACCAAAGTCCTATCGGTCGTACTCCACGCTCCAACCCTGCCACTTACACAGGGGTGTTCAGCGACATCCGCTCTTTATTCGTCAATTTGCCCGAAGCAAAAATACGTGGTTACAAGCCTGGACGTTTCTCTTTCAACGTAAGGGGCGGCAGATGCGAGGCTTGTGGCGGTAACGGTTACAAGACTATCGAAATGAAGTTTCTGCCTGACATCATGGTGCCTTGCGAAGTTTGTCATGGTAAGAGATACAACCGTGACACGCTTGAGGTGAGGTACAAGGGTAAAAGCATCTCTGATGTTCTCGACATGACTATTGATCAGGCAGTGGAGTTTTTCGAGAACGTGCCTGATATACTTCGCAAGATAAAAACTATTCAGGATGTGGGACTTGGATACATAAAACTCGGACAACCGTCAACTACCCTCAGTGGCGGCGAGAGCCAACGTGTGAAACTCGCCACAGAACTTAGTAAGCGTGACACTGGTAAGACACTCTATATTTTAGACGAGCCTACTACCGGTTTGCATTTCGAAGATATTCGCATCTTGATGAATGTGTTGAACCGTCTCGTAAACCGTGGTAACACTGTAATAATTATCGAGCATAATTTAGACGTGATAAAACTCGCTGACCATATAATCGACATGGGACCTGAAGGCGGGCGTAATGGCGGCACCATATTATCTACCGGCACTCCTGAAGAAATATCTGAAAGCATAAAGGGATTTACGCCTAAATACATTAAGGAGGAATTAAAAAGGAGTGGGAAGACATAATTTTCACCTCCTAAACTAAAGTTATTAGGATATGAGAATTTATATAATATTTGTATGTATTTAACGTTATTAATAAAATATAGCTATTGATGAGACTTTTTACACTCATACTTTTGTCCGTTTTAGCAAATTTAACTGCTTTTTCAAAGTCTTTTGACAATGACAAAAAGGGTATCATACCTTTAGCCGACGGACTTGAGTATAAGATTGAATTGCAATCAACGTTCTCTCATGGACAGACTCCTTTATGGCTCAACGCCAACCGCTACGGTCTTAGTTCGTTGGAGAATGGTAATGGCTATCTACGTGCCGGCATCTTCCGCCCTCTTAGCACCGATTCCCTGCGACGCTGGGGTATAGGCTACGGTGTTGATC
>JAJQAR010000003.1 GCA_021203705.1 Prevotella sp.
GTGAAGAATAAAGAAATAAATTCTACTTGATAAACCTATAATCAGCAAGAAAACCGACATCACAAAAATGTGGTGCCGGTTTCTATAATTATTGCATAAATTCCATTTATTCCACTGTAATCGGAAGAGTGGCATCAGGCAGGCCATCGGCACTTATTGTCAATGTGGCATTACCTTTGCTGTTGCCCTCTACGATTACCACCAATTGTCCGTTGAACAACGGCATACGTGTGGAATTGAACGTTACGAGAGATGTCGCATCACCGTTGCAAGCCGCACGGAATGTTCCTGCACCGTCAACCTTGAACGAAAGGGGATTGTCTGCCATAGGACAGGTATTGCCGTCTTTATCCTTCATGGTGACAGTAACGAAAGAGAGATCATGACCAACGGAAGAAATGGTGCTACGGTCAGCCACCAATTCGAGATGGTCAGGCTCACCTGCCGTATTTATTATCTGACTGTCAGCCACGTTACCCTTGTCATCGTAAGCCACTACTTTGAGCTCTCCCGGCTCATAAACAACATCATTCCAGCGCAAGCGATAACGGTCAAGGCGTGATGACTTGTCAAATGTCTTACGCCCTTGACTCTTGCCGTTCACGAAAAGTTCTGCTGACGGATAAGACGTGTAGCAATATACAGGCGTTACCTCACCTTCCCTGCCAGTCCATGTCCAATGCGGCAACAGGTGGAGAGTAGGCACATCCTTGCGCCAATGACTGCGGTAGAGCCAATAGCGGTCTTTCGGCAGTCCTGCGAGGTCACAAATTCCGAAATAGCTTGAACGTGAGGGCCAATACTCATCGTATGGAGTAGGCTCACCAAGATAGTCGAAACCAGTCCAAACAAACTCGCCAATAACCCACTTGCGATCATCCTGCATCTGCCAATCATCATCAGGGAGGTTACTCCAACTGCAATATTCGGTATCGTAACTTGAACACTGTCCATCAGAATATACCGCCCAGTCTGTTACATTCACAGGGAACTTGTAAACGCCACGTGAACTTACCGTTGAGGCTGTCTCACTGCCCAACAGAAAGCCCTGCGGCAATTGCTTGATATTATTATCATATTTTTGTACACGATAGTTGAAACCAGGAATATCCATAACCTGAGCGAAGCCCGACTTGAGAGCCTCATCCGCCCTGTCCATACCCTGAGTAACAGGGCGAGTAGGGTCCAACTGATGGCAAATATCCTGCAAGTGGCGGGCAATCTCACGCCCTTCCTCACTCCACTGTTCCGGTATCTCGTTGCCTATACTCCACATTACAATACAAGGGTGGTTACGGTGGTTGAGAACAAGATTGGTGATATCTTTGTCAGCCCAGTCGTTGAAGAACCGAGCATAACCATTGGCACATTTAGGATAAATCCACATATCGAAGCTCTCCGCCATGACCATCATACCCATAGAATCGCAAACCTCCATCTGCATAGAGGAAGGCATATTATGGGAGGTGCGTATAGCATCACAGCCCATCTCCTTCATCATCCTCACCTGTCGGATGATAGCCGCCTTATTGACAGCAGTACCGAGGGGACCAAGGTCGTGGTGCAGACAGACACCCTTTATCTTACGAGTTACACCATTAAGTTGAAAGCCGTTTTTTGCCGACACGCTAATAGTACGGATACCCACACGCCGAGTAGTCTTGTCTATAACATTGCCATCCTTATTCACACTGGTAACGAGGGTATAGAGATAAGGAGACTCAGGTGACCAGAGATTAGGACTTGTTACGGTCATTGAAGCGGTTGCACAACCAGTATCATCTATATTGTCGGTACTGCTAACAACCTCCGCCCCACTGTTATCCAACAATTGTGTTGTTACAGAAAGGTTGTCAACACCTGCATAACCTTTCAGTTGTGTGGCAATGCTTACATTCGCTTTTTTTGAATCTGCAGAGATTGTCCTGAACCAACTACCCCAGTCGTCTATGCTCACAGCACCAGTAAGTATCAGTTTTACAGGGCGGTAGATACCACCACCAGGATACCAGCGACTGCTTTCCTCCACGTTCTTCAGGCTCACCTCGATGATGTTATCTCCTTTATGAAGAAAAGGAGTAGCATCAATGCGGAATGCATTGTAACCGTATGCCCAATAGCCAGCCTCCTTACCGTTAATAGTAACAGTTGGCTCACTCATAGCACCATCGAACAGCAGTTCGGCATTGGCAGGGCTATCCGCAAGAGATACCGTTGTTCTGTAATAGCCCTCGCCTATCCAAGGCAGAGAGCCAGAACGCCCTGACTTCTCAGTCTTTTCCGTTTCACCATTCTGTTCTATGGCAACAAACTGCAAGTCCCACGCCTTGTCAAAAGGACCGTTGATAGCCCAGTCGTGAGGAACAGAAACGTTTTGCCAACTGATGTTATCACGAGAGAACAGCCAGTTGTCAGAAAGGGTAAGTACCTTACGTTGCTGTGCGGAACATAATGTAGTTGCCAAAAAACATAACGTTAATATTGTCAATAATTTCTGTCTCATAGTTTTATAGATTTAATTTTATACATTTTAATTTGCTTGCGCAAATTTATCTCAATTTCACGGCAGACAGAATTCTGTTGGTGGCACCAGCCTTACTGTTGACATAGTCGGCTGATTTCTTCCCATCAGCTTTCCGCAGGTTGTCGTCAGCACAATAGTTGTTCATTAGACGTTCAAAGTCCTCGTAACTGTCAATCTGGTGACCGCCGCCTGATGCTAGCAGGTCGCGAGCCTCTTGAAAACGTTGATTATTGGGACCGAAAATCACTGGCACACCCCACACCGCCGCTTCAAGTACGTTATGGATTCCCACACCGAAACCGCCGCCTATATACGTTACATCACCATATCCATAGATACTCGAAAGCAAACCAAAGCAGTTGATTATCAAGCATCTCACATCTTTTACATTTTCCTCTGTAGCTTCAGTGTAGCGCAGGGCATCACATTGTAACAGAGAAAGGATCTGCTGTATGCGGTCGTTGCCAATCAAGTGAGGGGCGATAATCAGTTTCCACTCCTTGTGCTCATTGAAGTAACGGATGAAAATCTCCTCATCGGGCAACCAACTACTACCAGCGATAAATACATTACCATCTTGTTTGAAAGCCTCGACGACAGGCAATTTTTTCGCCTGATTTTTTATCTGTATCACCCTATCAAAACGTGTGTCACCTGTGATGTCCACATTCACAATACCCAAAGAGGCAAGTAATTGTCTGCTGACCTCATTCTGCACGAAGAAACGTGTGAAACATCTTAACACTTTACGATATTCATGCCCATACCAACGAAAGAATATCTGTTTTGGACGGAAAATACTACTGACACTGTAAACAGGAATGTCTCTGCGGTGAAGAAGGCGAAGATAGTTCCACCAAAACTCATATTTAATGAAGAACGCCATCTCTATATTCACCATGTTAAGGAATTTCCTCGCCCAGAAATAAGTATCAAGAGGAAGATAGCAGATGATGTCCGCCCCTTCGTAGTTTTTCCTCACCTCATAGCCAGAAGGAGAGAAAAACGTGAGCAAAATCTTATATTCAGGGTGCTCTTTTTTAAGACACTCCATAATAGGACGTCCCTGCTCAAATTCCCCAAGAGAGGAGGCGTGAAACCACAAATAACGTGCGGCAGGATCAACTTTCTGCTTGAGAATTTTGAATGCCTCCCTTTCGCCTCTCCACATCTTCCTTGCCTTTTCCTTAAAAAGACTGACTATGAAGACCCCTACGGTGTATAGACAAATAAAAATTTGATACATCGATGGTAATATTCATTAAGCTTTAATTGCTGTGATTGCTTTATTCAACCGCCTCAATGTCTCCTCCTTACCCAAGAATGCCGATATGTCGAACATGCCAGGACCCTTGCCAATGCCGACGAGAGCAAGACGGAAAGCGTTCATAACATCACCAAGTTTATAACCGTTCTCCTCTATCCACGCCATAACAGCCTTCTCCTGACTTTCTATCGAGAAATCGTCAAGCCCTGAAAGTAGGTCAGCAAGTTCGCTCATCACTTGCGGAGAATCCGTCTTCCAGCGTTTCTTCACCGTCTTTTCGTCATATTCAGTAGGCGGGACGAAGAAGAAGGAGCATAAGGGCCATAGTTCCTTAACAAAGCTTACACGATCCTTCATCATCGAGACAACTTTCACGATACGTTCCATAGGCTCATCGATACCATTGCCCACAACAATAGGTGCGAACATGTCGGCTATCTCCTCATTGCTCTTCTTGAGTATATATTCATGGTTGAACCACATTCCTTTCTGGTAATCAAAGCGGGCACCTGACTTGCTGCACTTAGCGAGGTCAAACTGCTCAACAAGTTCATCAAGCGTAAACATCTCTTGCTCTGTACCCGGATTCCACCCCAACAAGGCGAGGAAATTGATAACAGCCTCCGGGAAATAACCCTGTTCACGGAAGCCGTTTGACAGCTCACCAGTCTTCGGGTCGGTCCACTCCAATGGGAATACAGGAAAACCGAGACGGTCGCCATCGCGCTTGCTCAACTTCCCCTTGCCATCAGGTTTGAGCAAAAGGGGCAAGTGGGCAAACTGAGGCATGGTGTATTCCCAACCCAAAGCCCTGTAAAGCAGCACGTGGAGTGGAGCACTCGGTAACCATTCCTCACCACGTATCACATGAGTTATTTCCATTAAATGGTCGTCAACGATATTGGCAAGGTGGTAAGTAGGCAGTTCGTCGGCACTTTTATAAAGCACTTTATCATCGATAATCTCACTTTTCACCACCACATCACCCCGTATAAGGTCATTGACATGTATCTCCTCGCCAGGCTGTATCTTGAAACGGACAACATATTGCTTACCGTCGGCAAGCAGGCTTTCTGTCTCCGCTTTTGATAATGTCAGCGAATTACGCATCATGCCTCGTGTTGTGGAATCATATTGGAAATTCTTTATCTCCTCACGCTTTTTCTCCAACTCCTCTGGAGTGTCAAAAGCTATATATGCTTTACCAGAATCGAGCAATTGGTCAACATATTCTTTATATATATCCCGTCTCTCACTCTGACGGTAAGGACCATGCTTACCACCAAAACTGACACCCTCGTCGAACTTAATGCCAAGCCAACGGAATGCCTCGATAATATATTCCTCTGCACCAGGCACGAAGCGGTGAGAGTCGGTGTCCTCAATTCTGAATACAAAATCGCCATTATGCTGGCGAGCGAAGAGGTAATTGTACAACGCGGTACGTACCCCACCTATATGCAAAGGTCCCGTAGGACTTTGTGCGAAACGCACCCTTACTTTTCTATTTTCCTCCATATTGTAATAAACTTTCAGGCTTTTTAAAACTGCCTACATATATTTTGT
>JAJQAR010000384.1 GCA_021203705.1 Prevotella sp.
TCGGAACGTCAGTCTGTACTGTAGCAAGGAATTTTGAGAACCGGATTTTTTCTGCATTATCCTCAACTTTCGTCTTGATTGCGCCTTTCAGTTCTGAAGTCCGCTCCAACAGACTGTCAATACTGCCAAACTGACTGATTAGTTTTATCGCTGTTTTCTCTCCTACACCAGGACAGCCAGGAATATTATCTGATGCGTCACCCATCAATCCCAATAAGTCGATGACTTGCAGAGGGGATGTGATACTATATTTATCACATACACCTTTCGGGTCAAGTTTCTCGTAACCGCCACCATGTCTTGGACGAAACATGAAGACATTTTCCCGTACCAATTGACCATAGTCCTTGTCGGGTGTGAGCATATAAGTCTCCACTCCCTCTTCACCGGCTTTCAGTGCGAGTGTGCCGATAACATCGTCAGCCTCATAACCTTCCATTTCCAATACGGGAATGTGCATTGCGTTAAGAAGTTCTTTTATTATAGGAACCGACTGATGTATTGCCTCCGGTGTTTCTTGCCTTTGTGCCTTATATTGTTCAAATGCCTTGTGGCGGAAAGTAGGGCCCTTCGGGTCGAAAGCTACTCCGATATGAGTAGGATGTTCTTTACTAAGAATTTCATGCAAGGTGTTGCAGAAGCCCATTATGGCTGACGTATTTAAACCCTTTGAATTGATGCGGGGTGAATTGATAAACGCATAATAAGAGCGGTATATCAATGCATAAGCGTCGAAAAGGAAAAGTTTATCCATTTTTTATTGATTTTTAAAATGTAAAAATAGAAAAAATTTGGTATTAATGCAATTAAAATGACTACTTTTGTACGAAATTAGCTTTATAATGGATTATCTGTCAATAATCAAGCAGCCCATTAAGGAGGAGTTAGAGAGTTTTATCAGCCTCTTTAATAGTTCTCTTACACATAAGGAAAGATTGCAGGAAGAAATTTTTTCTGGTATTCGTAAAAGTGCCGGTAAGCGAATGCGTCCCATGTTAATTCTTCTTTTAGCAAAAAATTATGGTAATGTCAATGATTCTACATTGCACGCCGCAGTTGGATTGGAACTGCTTCATACTGCCAGTTTAATACATGATGATGTTGTTGATGAGAGTAATAAGCGACGTGGTCAACCTTCTGTAAATGCCCGTTTTGATAACAAAGTGTCAGTTCTTGTTGGTGATTATATCCTTTCTACCGCACTTCAACATATCTCTTTGACACATAACATATCAATAATACGCCAGTTAGGTGAACTTGGACGAACTCTCTCTGATGGTGAGATTTTAGAATTGACAGCCAATGTTGATAGTCTTTTAATGGAAGAAACATATTATAAGATTATCCAAAAAAAGACTGCAGCACTTTTTGAAGTATGTTGCGCTATGGGGGTTATCTCTGCTGGTATTATGGATAATAGAGTTGATGAAGCAAAACAGTTTGGCAACATTCTTGGCACAATTTTCCAAATCAAAGACGACATTTTTGATTATTATGAATCAGTACAAATCGGAAAACCAACGGGAAGTGACATGGCTGAAGGAAAGCTCACATTGCCAGTTATATACGCTTTGAACAATACTGACAATAAAGAGATGAAATTACTTGCTCAAAAGGTTAAGCAACGTACCATAACTGCCGATGAAATTGCCACTTTGGTGACTTTCACTAAAGAAAATGAAGGTATTGAGTATGCAAAGAATTGTATGCTGAAACTTCGTTCTGATGCTCAAATTTTTATCACAAACCAAGTCAAGGACGAAACTCTACGTAACGCCCTTGATGCTTATTTAAGTTATGTGATTGAGCGAACAAAATAAGTTTTAGAAAAACTTTGTCTCCTCACCTGTTATCTCACTTAACAGCATATTGGCAAGTCGACTTGTACCTAAGCGTAACCACTTGTTAGTCAGCCATTTCTCGCCTAAAACTTCCTTTACTATCGTATAATAAATCAGTGCGTCCATAACGGAATTAAGTCCACCAGCAGGCTTGAAGCCGATCTGAATACCAGTCTTTTCGTAGTATTCTTTAATGGCCTGACACATAACGTATGCTGCCTCTGGTGTTGCCGCAGGTTCTAATTTCCCTGTTGAAGTCTTGATATAGTCAGCCCCAGCATACATGGCAATGATGGATGCTTTTTTGATATTGGAAGCAGTTTTGAGACAACCAGTCTCCAATATCACTTTCATTGGTACTTCACCACATACCTCTTTGAGTTCGCAGATATCATCTGCCACGCCCTCGTAGTCGCCACTGAGAAACTTTCCTACCGGCAACACGATGTCAATCTCAGTAGCACCGTCTCTTATTGCAAGTGCCGTCTCTGCTATCTTCACCTCCATAAGTGCCTGTGATGAAGGGAAACTCCCTGACACACAGGCTATTTCCACACCGTCTATTTCGAGAGTCTCGCTTACTATCTTTGCAAAGCATGGATACACACATATTGTAGCCACGTGTGGCAGGTGAGGATAATTAGCTTCAAATTTGTTCACATTTTCAGTGAACGATAGTATGCTTTCCTCTGAGTCAGTGGTCTTTAAACTTGTAAGTTCTATACTTCCGAATAGGAATTTCTTAACCTCCAGGTTATCGTTTTCATGCACCTTTTCAGCAATAATTTTCCTCACTGCCTCTTTGATAGTGTCATCTTTTAGGTCAGTATCGTACAATGCTAGTGCCTCGTCATACTTGCTCATTTTTCTGTGGATATGCTCATGATTATGATCATGTCCGCAACCACACTCATGGTGGTGTCCTTTGCTATTTGTTGCCATATATTTATTGTTTTATATTTTCACGATAATTAAATAACTCCCTCTGATAGTTTTTTATTGTTCTTATGTCTTTCCTTGTCTCTTTGAGTCTTTTTCTCTATGTTTTTCCGAAATGCCTCTGTTAAATCCACGCCTGTCTGGTTTGCTAAACAGAGAAGAACCCAAAGCACGTCTGCCATTTCATCTGCTGGGTCTTGTGTCTCACCATCCTTAAAACTCTGCTCACCATATTTGCGAGCTATAATTCTTGCTAGCTCTCCAACTTCCTCCGTTAGACAAGCCATATTGGTAAGTTCACTAAAATAGCGCACACCGTATTCCTTAATCCACTGGTCAACAAGTTGTTGCGCTTCTCTTAATGTTATTTCATTTGTCATTTTTATCTAATTCTTAATGTTATTCCTTATTTTTCGTGTCCATACAAATAGTTACAGGACCGTCATTAACCAGTTCTATTTTCATGTCTGCACCAAATTCGCCAGTGCCCACTTGTTTTCCGAGTGCTACACTCATCTTGTTGCAGAAATCGTTGTATAATGGTATTGAAATATCATGCTTGGCAGCATGAATCCATGAAGGGCGATTTCCTTTTTTATATGAAGCGAGCAAAGTAAACTGACTTATTACTAAAATCTCGCCATTCACATCTGTGATAGGCATGTTCATAACTCCATTCTCATCATCGAAGATACGTAATGAGATGATCTTCCTCACAAGCCACTCTACATCTTCTTTGGTGTCGTTGTCTGCTACACCGAGAAGGATCAAATAGCCTTTGCCGATACTCGATTTTACTATGTTATTTATTGTTACCGATGCCCTGCGTACTCGTTGGATTACTGCCTTCATATTGTTTACTTATATATTTTTATCTAATGTCAGTTAATCTCTTTAGAATGAAAGTGTTCATACACTAATTTCCCCTTACTGATGCCTAATACATCTGTAAGTTGTTTTAAATCAGTGTCTTTTATCTGCCTTACCGACTTGAGTTTACTAAGAAGCAAAGTTTTGCTTTTCTGACCGATGCCTTTTATATCATCAAGTTCTGAATGTAAGGCATTTTTGCTCCTCTTGTCTCTATGGAAAGTAATTGCAAAGCGATGTACCTCATCTTGCATGTGAGTGAGAAGGCGAAACAATTCACTCTCTGTTTTCATACCAATCACTACTGGCGGAAAACCATAGAGTAGTTCATTAGTACGGTGCTTGTCGTTTTTTGCCAAGCCTGCAATAGGGATTTTGAGGTGAAGCTCATCTTCCACCACTTCCCTTACTACGCTCATTTGTCCTTTTCCACCGTCAGTAATGATAAGGTCGGGTAGGGGTTGACCTTCCTCTTTCAGTCGTGTATATCTGCGCCTGACTACCTCCTGCATTGATGCATAGTCATCAGGACCTGTTACGGTCTTTATGATATATTTCCGATAGTCTTTTTTGCTCGGCTTCATTTTCTTGAATACCACACATGCAGCAACAGCATCACTACCGGAAATATTTGAGTTGTCGAACATTTCTATTTGATAAGGTATCTTAGGCAGTTTTAGTGCATTCTGAATTTCCTTCATCAGTCGTACGCTCTTCTGTTCCGGATTTAATTTCTCTGCTTGTTTCAATCTGTCAAATCGGTATTGCTTTCCATTCATTTCCGACAGGTCGAGCAGTTTTTTCTTGTCACCTCTTTGTGGTACCGTAAATGTAACTCCTTCAAGAGTCATGTCTATGGGTTCCGGTATAATTATCTCACGAGACTTACTCCCCACTTTTTCCCTGATTTGAAGGATTCCGAGTTGGAGGATTTCCTCATCCTGCTCATGCAATTTTTTCTTAAACTCAAATGTGTAAGCCTGATTAATACTGCCATTCGTAACGTGCATATAGTTTATGTATGCAGTATTTTCATCATTTGTCAAAGAAAACACATCCACATTATCTATTGTATGGCTAACAACCTCACTTTTGGAACAGAAGTTATCAAGCAACAGATAACGTCGTTTCAGCTCTTCTGCCTCCTCAAACCTCATCTCTTCAGAGAAAACCTGCATCTGATTGTACAAGGCTTTAGAAAGTTCGCGAGTATTTCCTTTTAATATTTCACGTGCTTGTTCGATACATTCCTGATAGTCATCATGGCTCTGCTTGGCTATACATGGAGCATCACAGTTGTGGATATGGTATTCAAGGCACGGTTTATATTTCCCCTGCTCAATCCCTTCTTCAGTTATTGGAAATCTGCAGGTGCGGGGTTTATATAGTTTCTTTATCAGTTCGAGAACAGCGTACATTGAACCCAAATGACTATACGGACCATAGTAGGTACCCCATTTCCTGTTGATTGTCCGAGTTTTGAATATTCGTGGAAAATATTCTTTTGTAACGCAAATAGATGGGTATGTCTTACCATCTTTCAGAAGGACGTTGTACTTAGGTTTGTATTTTTTTATAAGATTGTTTTCAAGCAATAAGGCATCTTCTTCAGTATTTACAACAGTATAGGAAATCTCCATTATCTTACTAACAAGAACCTTTGTCTTGAATCTGTCCACCTCTTTGTGG
>JAJQAR010000181.1 GCA_021203705.1 Prevotella sp.
TTATTATGTTAATTATCTGTCTATCCACTATTTCAACCATCATAACATAGGGCTGTTGAAAGGGCAGAATAAAGGGCAGAATAAGAGTTAAAATCAAGGTATTTTTCAAGTTAAAACGCTGATTATCAACTATTTGAAAGGGCAGAATAAAAGGCAGATAAAAGGTGAATATAACATTAATAATTTGAGCCAAATTTAAGAATAAAATCCAACATTGGCGTTTAAAGGGCAGATAAAAAGGGTAGATAGAACGTTAAATTTAAGGCGTTTTTCAAGTTAAAGCACAAATTATCAACTATTTGAAAGGGCAGAATAAAGGGCAGAAAGAATGATATAATACGTCAGTAATGGCATCAAGAGAAAGAGTATGATTTTTATTAATAGAGTATGATAGTTAAACAACTTTAAATAGTATCATTGAAAATCACAAAATCGCACATAAAAAAGAAAAAGTTAGTACTTTTACACCGTTAATACATTGTTAAGACAGGTCATGACCGTATGGTGCTCTCCTTTTATATATTAAGACAAGGAAGTGAATCTGTCAACCATCGTGAAAGGGTTATTTCATTCCGAGAATCGTAATGTGGTGAGGAGATAGTCGGAGATTTCCTGTTCAATACACCGCATGAAAGGAATCTTAGGGGGCGAGGCCGGTAAAACTAAGCGCGGTCACCATTCAGCGACAAGGATTCCAAGATAGCACAGCTGCTTTTGATTACTGTTATCACCGTAATCAAACGTAGCTGTTTTTGTATGGTTTCATGTCATCAAAAAAGTTGCGTAAGTTAAGAGAACGTTTTAAAAAATTTTTTGTATGGCAAAATTAACAAGATCATTATTAATTATCAAAGAGCGCAACTGTACCGCTTCTATGGTACTTGATGTCAGAACTAACAGAAGAAATGTGACCGATTATCCATTGGCCATTCGTTTCACGGTTGACCGTAAATTCTTTTATCATCCAGTGGGAGGCTCTTTTTCTGAGAGGCGTTTTTCGGAAATCTGCAATGCCACAAAGAGTTCTTCCGACAATTACAAGGAACAGAAGCGGTGGCGTGAGGTAATCACGCCCAAGTATAAAGAACTGCTTGAAAACCTAAACAAAGGATATCCACTGACGTTTGAAATGGTGCGTGTAGCTGTCATGACAGGCAACTTCAATGTGGGGATAACTCAAGAAGAAAAGTCATTCACTGGCATTTGGGAAGAATACATACATCATCTACAAACGGACAATGACGGTAAACACTACACCACGAGCGAAAGCTACATCTATGCATTGAAGTCCTTCAAAAGGATATTGGGTGAGGATGCGGTAAAGGGTTTCAATATCAGTGTTGTAGAGATACAGAAGTGGAAAGATGGCATGCGCAATGGAGTGAAGGACAAAGATGGAAACACGGTTGGAAAGATAAGCGATTCCACGGCTGGCATATACCTTCGTTCTTGCCGTGCTATCTGGAACTTGTGCCGTAGCCAAGGCTACTTACAGGATGTAACGTACCCTTTCTCCAACAAAAAGGAGAAACGTCTTGTGAGCATTCCCAAGAGCAAAAGCAGGAAAAAGCTGTACTTGAAGCGTGAACAGATGACGGAGCTGTATAATCATTTCATTGCGAAAGACTATCTTGACACTTGGAATGCATCCTATATCAATAAGGCGCATTACTCTTTAGGATTATTCCTTGTGCAATATCTATGCAACGGCTTCAATCTTGCCGATGCTGCACGCCTGCAATACAATGACTATTATTATCAGAATGAAGGAAAGGCATTCCTATTCAACCGCAAGAAAACGGCAGACAGAAGTGCCGGTGATTCGGAGGTAGTCATACCTATTATAGAACCTTTGCAGAAGATACTTGATGAGATTGCGGCTGCTCCAACACGTGGAGGATATGTATTCCCAGAGATATTTCATGGAGCGACAAGCGAGCGGGAGCGAAGGAAACGGACATCTCAGGAGAATGCCAACATCCGTCACAGGGTAACTAGAATCTGCCACGAAGTACTTCATTGGGACAAGTCCATATGCCCGTCAGGTACATGGTGCCGGCACTCGTTTGCCACAAATCTGCGTAATGTAGGTGTTGAGAAGAACTACATTGATGAAAGCATGGGTCACTCATGTAACGGCAATGATATGACCGACATCTATCTCGACACATATCCTTTGGAGAAACAAATGGAATACAATATGAGACTGCTTATCCCGAACGGCTACTCGTCAGAACGGGAAGAACTGTTGGCAAAGCTTTCAAGCTTGTCCAACAAGGAATTGATAAAACTGCTCGCAAAAGCCTTGTAATCATCAAAACTTAATAAATTATGTTTAACTTCAAAAAATTATTTGCCATCAAGGATATGGCATCATTGCAAGAGAAAGCCGCCATGGAGATACGTTCATGGAAGGCAGGACATGAAGAACGCTATGCAGACTTCAAAAGAAGTATGGAGAGTATCAACAAAGGAGATTTTTCTGCAATTGAAGGGATTCTCAATCTCGTTGAAAGCTGTATGCCGGAGGAAACGGACAACGTTGTGCCAGATGTCCGTCTCGATTATGGCACGCCTGATGAAATATGGCGACAACTTCCTCAATATGTCAAGGCTTATGTAGCGGACAACTGCAACAAAAGTGGTAATGCGACTAAAGATGATTGTTTGTCTGCTGTCACAGATATGACGAAAGTCCTTAACCAATGTATGTCTTTTGTCCCTTCTTTTTTAAGCAATCTCTACAGGAAGACGATGAAAGAAGATAACGACCTTATACGTTGTATGTATTATTATATGCTGTTTGACGGTGGCTTTACAAAGATGGCATCCACTTTCAGCGACATTATGGAGGACGAGATTGTAAACCAAAGTGATATGGCGATGATGCACGGTTGCATATCTTCTTTGGTGAGCAGCAGTCTTGACCTTGGCACTGAAACGAAAGGATCATGGGAACGGGCAACGGAAAACGTCAATCCAGAGATATGGAAAGATGTATGTTTCGAACTACGGAAATCAAAAGGCAACCGTGGACGGACGAAAACGGTTTGCTGCATAGATGATATGATAACAGGAAACAAGGCGGAGGTAAAACGGCAGATTCTACGCTTTATCCACGACTATCCAGACAACATCTGCCTTGCATACCTGCTGCAATCGTTGGTTAAAGCCGGGGCGGTCAAACAAGGGACGAGTTACATAGCATTCCATCGTGCCATAGAACGATTAACAGGAAAGCACTATGGAATTGATACTCCTCAAAGGCGATATGGGGAATTACAAACGTTCACATTGAACGGTCCCCAGAAAGGCAGTTGGAAAAGAGCAAAGGAGATAACAATGCTGTGGACGGCCATTTTCAGGGATGCCGTATAAGCTGACATAACAATATCTCTATACCATTGACGGACAATCGGAATATTCTTCTGGTTATCCGTTTTTTTTATGGTATTATGTCAAGAAATGTTTAGGAATATCAGAAAAGTACCCCATAATATTAAGGTAAAAATAAACCGACCAATGCCCGGACAGTTTATGCTTATCTTTGCATTTGAAATCGATTTCAGAGAGATTATAAAAAGTTATATGAACCTCAATTTTGTAAAAAATAAAAGTATATGAATTTAGATGAGCTTAAACAAAAGCCATTGGCGATGATGACAGGCGAAGAACTCGCATTCATCATGGACAGTACGATGGCAGCATGGATGACGGAGTATGCCAACAACAATCAACGCCGAATCTATTACGGAATAGAAGGCATTGCCCAGATATTCGGGTGTAGTGTTCCTACAGCCAACAGGATAAAGAAAAGTGGCGTTATTGATGATGCCATCACACAGATAGACCGTCAGATTGTAATTGACGGAGCTTTGGCTTTGGAGTTGGCAAAGAAGGCTGGGACAATAAAAACAAGATGTAATCCATAAATGCAGAGACCATGACTTACATTGAATACATGAATCAGCTTTGGCGTTCCGCACAGTCGGAATCAATGCCGTCAAGTGAGATAGCACTGTATGCCTATCTGGTGAACGAGTGCAATATCCGTTACTGGAAGATGCCAGTACCGTGTCCTTCACAGAGAATATGTGCGGAACTGCGTATCTCAAAACAGACCCTTGTAACCGCAAGGGAGAGTCTGGCAAGGCGTAATCTTATCAATTATATTCCGGGACGTTCAAGATTTGTATCGTCCAGATATGTCCTCCTTAATCTGACGGATAAGTTGACGGTGCACTTGACGGAGGACTTGACGCATATAAAAGAAGAAGAAAAAGATAAATTTACGTTGCAAAGTTCAAATTCTTTTTTAAGGAAAGGTAATAATAATGGAAGCACAAAATACTATCAACGTAGAGGCATTGAAGAATCGCCTGCTACGGCAACGGACTATGAAGGCCCGTTTTAGGTTGCCGATGACTCAGGAGAAGGCATACGGATGTCTTCTGGCAGCCAACATGGCGGAAGTGGAGTACAGACATAGGAAGTTCGTAGACAACGATGATGTACATGACCAGCTCGCACAAATGTCGCAGTGGCTGACATCGGACAGCCCTAAATTCGGGATGCTACTGTGTGGCGTACCGGGAAACGGGAAAAGCACCATGCTTAAGGCATTCCAAAAGCTGCTCTGCTGTCTGCAAATACCGGATTCTTACGGAAGGACTTATGGGATTCAGATAGTGGATGCCAAATATATCGCCCACCTGTGCAAGAAGGACTATCCTGCATTTTTGAAATTGGCTGATAAAGAAATGTTGGGAATTGACGACATGGGAACCGAGCCACGGCAAATCATGGATTTTGGGAATATCGTCACTCCAGTCATAGACTTGTTGACAAGACGTTACGAGGAACAGTTGTTCACTGTAATAACCACCAATTTGACACCTGCCCAAATAGCCGACCTTTATGGCTCACGAATCGCCGACAGGCTGAACGAGATGGTGGAGAAGATTATCTACAGGAACAGTACTTATCGGACTGTATCCATTTAGTAATATATATGATAACTTCGGACAACCGCTTTTATATGCTCTTGCGTAGGATTGCCACTTAAATCATGTAATGTGCTTGCACGATGTCCAAATGAAGACTCCGTCGGGTAGCCTAATACCCCAATAGCCGAAAGCTATCGGGAGCAGTGCCCGTACAAGCAGCAAGCTGGGGCAAAAGGTTGTCCGATGAAAAAGAACGATAATATGGCAAATGCTAAACAGGTTACGGTGATGAGAACTTTGTTGCTTTCATTATAATATTAACGTAAGTTCGACGAAATAGAAGAGTCTGAAAATCTGGTGATTGTCCATGAATTT
>JAJQAR010000148.1 GCA_021203705.1 Prevotella sp.
GTTATTGTTTAATGTAACAAACAGTTAAAAATGCGCATATCCCTGAACAACCCCAATGAGAAATGGTACGATAATCTGTGGGCGGCTCTGATTTTCTTCACCCGACTACCTTTCTGGCGCATCCATCAGCCGCCACGCCACTGCTATAAGGCTGTGGTTGAATACTGGGCTCTTACGGGTTGGCTAACTGGCGGTTTGATGGCTGTAATTCTTTATTTCGGTGGTATCGTCTTTCCTCACGCTATAACAGTATTGCTCGCTATTGTTTGCAGAATTCTCATAACCGGTGCTTTGCACGAGGACGGCTTGGCTGACTTCTTCGACGGTTTCGGGGGCGGTGGAAACAGCCGCAACAGAATACTTGCAATAATGAAGGACTCCCGTATCGGTACTTACGGTGTTCTCGGACTGGTGCTATATATGCTCCTACTGTTCTTCTGCCTATACACACTATCTCCCTCATTCGCCGCTCTTGCAGTTTTCGCTGCTGACCCATACAGTAAGATGCTCGCTGGTCAGGCTACAATGATGCTGCCTTACGCACGCTCAGAGGAGGATTCTAAGGCTCATGTGGTTTATCGCAAAATGAACATCCGTGCCGGTATATTAATGTTCTTTCAGGGCATTTTGCCCCTCGCTGCTTTGCTGTATCTCGGTCACGGTTTGTTGCGCTGGGACTTGCTGATCTTCGTTCCAGGCATAGTGATGTATTTCCTTTACCTGTTCATCTGGAAGAAATTGCGTGGCTACACTGGCGATTGCTGCGGCGCACTCTGCCTACTCATCGAACTTTCTTTCTATTTATGTATCTCTGCACAATTCATCAACACGCAATCCCTTTGGACGTTATTCTGAAAACACTACTTGAAAAGAATCACGTATATACCATTATTTCACAAAAGATATCCACACAAAAAAGAGGAGTGCGTTTGCACTCCCCTTTTTTCGATTATGTTATCGGATGTTATTCATCTGCTGGATACCAGCGTGGGTCACCAAATTCAGCATACTTATTGATCTGAATTGTGAAGTCGCCGTTTTCAGGATCTACAAACAGGTCTGATGATGAAACATCATCATCCTTCATATCTGCCTTGATATCATTAGATGAAATAACAAAGTCATTCGTCTGCAAGACATTCGTACAGTAGAATGATCCTCCTGTTCTTCCTCCCTTAGCTCCTGTTTCCACGTAAGTCTTAGCCAATACTAAATTTGTAAGGTAGATTTCTGTCGACAAATCTTGTGCATCAACCAAATACCTGCCTGAACCAATTGAATTGTAGAACGTACAATTCTCAATGGTAATCTTGTCAGACCCGTTTGAACCAGCACATTGTATAAATGTATATTGCATGGTATTGAAAGTACAATTGGTAATTTCAACTTCATCACCCCTGATATTTGCATCCTTATATAAGATAAATGCATAATTACCACTACCTTGATTTGTTATAACACAGTCATCAAGAGTAAGTTTGCCAATAGTCTTATCATAATTTGAATTCTGCAAACGGAAGAGACTTCTGTCAAGATCATTAATTTCCACACTCTTAAATGATACTTCACCAATAGTACATGCATTAGTCTGGTTAATTATATATGGATTGTCATCGTTGTTGTCTTTCAATATGACATTCTCAAAACCAATACTATTGTGATAGCCACCAATTTCAAGACTCTTAATCATCTTCAGTGTAGCTTTGTTGGCAGAGCCGCACCAGAATGTTACAGAAATGCCCTCTGGTATTGATAAAGAAGAATAATTGCCTTCTGTCTCTGCAGCTGAGCATACCTCAAGCTCCTCACCTGCCGGCAGGCTGATTGTTATACTTACATTTGTCTGACCTGCTGCTTCCTGTGCCTCAGCAACTATTTCACTCATAAGGTCTTGGTCAATTCTTGTTGTTCCACTCGGTATCGTGTAGGTGAAGTCTGCATCTGGTGCAGCGGATACAGTCGTGACTGTAAATGAACCACGCTTAACGTTACCATTGAAAATGAAGAACGTATAGGTTGTTGTTGACTGCAAATCCTCGAATGTATATTCACCTGCTGCAATTGTAGCCGCATCAAGGGCTATCATCGTGGTGTCTTCCTGTGAAGCGGTCTTATATCCGAGATGTGTTACTTCGGCATTTGCAGGCCATGTAACGTGTACTGATGTACTTGATACATCATCATCAGCTAAGTCATAGAACAACTGCTCAGCCAACGTCTTGAATGTTCCACCACTCTTGTAATATGCCCAGTGTGACTCAGTTGTTGTCGAGGAATAACTCTTCATACGGAGATAATACTTCGTTTCACCACTCAATCCGTCAATCACAACTGGTGATGATGTTATTGAGCCATCCTGTCCATATACTATGGAGCTTGATGTTCCGCCCAAAGCTATGTCATTATATAAAGAGTCTTCGCTGACCTCGATGATATAGTATTCAGCCCCACTCACAGAACTGAACTCAACAGTAGCAGATGTGGTGTCTGCCGTAACCGTGATGTTGTCATCACCTACGGAGAACAGTCTGTTATATGCGCTATCCACATCCCAGTCGTTACCGTCTACACATGAAACAGAAAATAGACCGAGTAGCGCCATGGCTGAAAAGCCTAATATTTTATTAATGGTTTTCATTATAAATACTTTTTAATGTTAATCTATCACTGTTTAATTAATAACCGTATGAGTTCTTCAATGTTCCGTTTGATGCGGACATTGTGGTTTCTCCTATCGGGAAAATATAACGGTTGATCACGTCAACGCCTGAAAGAGGATTGTCAACATCTGTTCCTATCAGTCCACTGCTGATTGATGGGAGGTTGGTGTTGAGCTGCGTGTCATTTTCCTTACCAAAAGAACTATTGCTGGCATCGTAATCTGACGATTTCATGCCATTAGGTATGCCATAATAAGTGATACTCTTAGTGTCTATGGTCGTCTGAGTATCGTCAGTATAGTTGTAATAAAGTGTCTCCTGATATGTTCCGTCATAGAGCTCTGTCAGATAATTCTGCTTGAACTCTATTATTTTCGGAATGAGCAAATGCCAACGGATAAGATCCCACTTACGGGCGCCTTCACCTGCCAACTCCCATGCGTTCTCGTCAACGATAGCGTTGAAGAAATCGTCATTTGATATAGCGTCAACGTAAGCCTGTGCCTGTGCCTTGTATTCTTCATCAAATGCACGTACATGTACAAGTGCAAGAGCCTGACGTGCAGTAAGACCTGCATCTCCTGTGTAGCTTCCATCTGGACCTGCCAACTCATTCATACATTCTGCATAATAAAGGAGCACCTGTGAGTAGCGCATCAGGATAGGATTGACTCCTGTTCCCTGCTTTGCCGTTGCCGCAAGGTTCTGTGTGAGCCATGCATCACTCATTTTTCTTACGTCCCACTTGCCGACATAAATTCCGAATGGGGCATTGCCGAGCAACTGCTCCTGCGACTTAGTTCCTGCTCCATCCCTTCCTACTATCTGGAAATTGGCGCAAGTGATGTCTCTACGGGTATCGTTCTCGTCGTACGAGTAAAGCAAAGGAGCAGTAACCTTCAGCTTACCTGATGAATTGGTATAGCCATAATCTGATGTTGTGGTGTTCAGACGGACACCTACCGTATAACCAAGCTCACCCGTTACACCAAGACCCATAGGAATCTCATACAGGTTCTCATGATATGTCTGGTCAAGTGACAACTGGTTGACGAGATACCACTCATTCTCAAACGATGGGTTCAGACTGTGTACACCGCTTTCAATAATTGCTGACAAGTGAGTCAGTGCCTTTTCATACAAAGTCTTACGGGTTGCTGCATCAGGACGCTGTGTCGGATATGTTGGATCTGAATACTCAGAAGCAGTCTCATACCCCGACTTGGCACTCTCACGGATAGCATAGCCAGCGCGTGTCAGTGCTATCTGGGCATACAAACCGTATGCATAGCCTTTAGTAACACGTTCTGTTGTGTAGCCTGTTACACCGTCTGCCCAAGGCAGATACTCAATCGCTTTGTCAAGGTCATTCAGCAATGAATCCATTATCACGTCACGGTCGGTCTTTTCCATATATGCGTTGCTAAGGTCTGGCTGTGATGTCTCAAATTTCATTGGCACGTCACCCCAAATGCGAATGAGGTCAAGATAAAGCAGTGCACGGATTGTAAGTGCCTCACCGAGATAACGCTCCATCTCTGTCTTGTCACTGCCTGATTCCTTAATAAGAGGACTGCCCTCTACACCTTCTATCACATCGTTACAGTCTTCGATAACTCCATACAATGCCGTCCATACATCATTAAGTTTAGTATAACCCGTTGTTACATTGTAGTTCATCGCACCACGCTCACTGTTTGCCGTAGCATTGTCACCAAGACCATCTACAAGCTCACAGTCGCTGTTCAATCCATATAATATCGCAAGGTCCTGTGCGTAGGTACGGTCCTGCTCCAAGCCTCCATATATCTTGTTGACCCTGATGCCTGTATAATAAGTTGAATTATACACAGAACTGTTGTTCAACTCAGAAGGTGACAACTGGTCAAGGAAATCCGAACAAGAAGACAATACTATAAGTGATACAGCCAAAGCCGATACAAAAAATATTTTTTTCATGATTATCATCTCCTCTAATTAAAATGTTATGTTTATACCAAATACATAGTTACGGCTCTTTGGATAAGCTGCGTAATCAACGCCAGGACACATCGGGTTATTCTTGCTGCTGGTATCAACTTCCGGGTCGTAACCTTTATATGGTGTGAAGCAGAGTAAGTTGTAACCTGTGAAGTAAAGCCTGATGCTCTCTATGAATATTGTCTTTACCCATTTCTTCGGGAATGTGTAACCTACCGTTACGTTCTGCAAGCGCAGGAATGAAGCATCCTCAACGGCATAATCAATGAGATACATAGCCGTTACTCCTGCAGGATTCCACATTGTCTTGCCTTGGTTGATCTCGTTCAGACGTGCCATGATTGCCTCCGGTGTACCGTATGTAGAAAGAACATTTGAAGAACTGATCTTGCCAAGGTTCAATCCTGTCTCCGGGTCAATCCAAGTATATCTGTTGTCAACGTTGAACGCACTTACAAGGTTGTAGTTCTTACTTGAACCTGTGTAGAACGAATCAGCAAGTTTCGTTGCGTTTATCAACTGGTTGCCGAGTGAATAGTTGAAGAAGATATTGAAGTCAAAATTGCCAATGTGACCGTCAAATCCAAAACCGCCTGCTGTTGGTGCTACAGTATTGCCAAGACGCTGCTTTATTGGTTCTCCATCCTCATCAACCTGTACCTTTATAACGCCTGGATA
>JAJQAR010000113.1 GCA_021203705.1 Prevotella sp.
GGCTAGGACGAGAGATTTTCATTCTCTAAAGAGGAGTTCGACTCTCCTAGGGACTACGAAAAATAACAAGAAAACGATACAGAAAGATGGCAAATCACAAATCATCATTCAAGAGAATCCGTCAGACAAAGACGAGAACGCAGCACAACAGATATTATGCAAAGACGATGCGTAACGCTGTTCGCAAGTTGCGTGCAATGACTGATAAGGAAGAGGCTTTGAAGCTCTATCCGAGTGTACAAAAAATGCTTGACAAATTGGCAAAGACCAATATTATCCATAAGAACAAGGCAGCGAACCTGAAATCAAGTATCGCATGCCGCATCAACAAGTTAGCGTAAGGACTATTGGTTACGCACAGGAATAAAAAGAACTGTTGCCTTATCAGGTGACAGTTCTTTTTCGTGAAAACATTTTTATAAAACTTTTGCTCCATACCCTCATATTTCGTAAATTTGCAAACCTTTCAGGTATAGGGTATGGTCAAAACTGATAAAAAGAGATGGATAATAAAGTGAGCGACAACAGTTTCGTAAGGCAGGTAGCGGAACAGAAATACGAGTTTGGGTTCACCACCGACGTGCATACAGACATCATCGACGTGGGACTGAATGAGGATGTCGTGCGCCTTATATCAGCAAAAAAGGGTGAGCCAGAATGGTTGCTCGATTTCCGTTTGAAAGCGCTCAACTACTGGAAAACCCTCGAGCATCCAAAGTGGGGGCATATCAACTTGCCCGACATCGACTACCAGGCTATTTCCTATTATGCCGACCCAATGGCAAAAAAGAAGTCAGGTGAGAAGAAAGAGATTGACCCAGAGATGATGAAGACATTTGAGAAACTCGGTATTCCTCTTGAGGAACGCCTGATACTCAGTGGTCAGACTGCCGTCGATGCCATCATGGACTCTGTGTCGGTAAAGACGACATACAAGGACAAGCTCGCTGAAAAGGGAATAATATTCTGTTCCATCGGTGAGGCCATAAAAAACCATCCCGACCTTGTAAGGGAGTACTTGGGAACGGTTGTTCCCTACCGGGATAATTTCTTCGCTGCACTTAACAGTGCTGTGTTCAGTGACGGATCATTTGTTTACATCCCGAAGGGAGTGCGCAGTCCTATGGAACTAAGTTCATATTTCCGTATCAATGCAAGGAATACGGGACAGTTTGAGAGAACGCTCATTGTGGCAGAGGACGATTCTTATGTCTCCTATTTGGAAGGCTGCACCGCACCAATGAGAGACGAGAACCAACTGCATGCCGCCATCGTGGAGATTATCGTAAAGGACAATGCAGAAGTAAAATACTCAACCGTGCAAAACTGGTACCCTGGTGATGAGAATGGCAAGGGCGGTGTGTTCAACCTCGTGACAAAGCGTGGAGAGCTGCGAGGCAACAACTCCAAACTGTCGTGGACACAGGTGGAGACAGGATCGGCGATAACGTGGAAATACCCCTCATGTATATTGCGTGGCGACAACTCACAGGCAGAGTTTTATTCCGTTGCCGTAACCAACCACTACCAGGAGGCCGATACGGGAACGAAGATGATACACCTCGGCAAGAACACAAAGAGTACGATAATCAGCAAGGGTATAAGTGCGGGGCGCAGCCAGAACTCTTATCGTGGTTTGGTGCGTGTGGGAGCGAATGCCGACAATGCGAGGAATTACAGTTCTTGCGACAGTCTTCTGCTCGGCAGCGACTGTGGAGCGCATACCTTCCCATACATGGATATCCACAACGACACCGCAATAGTGGAGCACGAGGCGACGACAAGTAAGATCAGCGAGGACCAACTGTTCTATTGCAACCAGAGGGGAATACCAATGGAACAGGCGGTAGGACTGATAGTAAACGGTTATGCCAAAGATGTGCTCAACAAACTACCTATGGAGTTTGCCGTTGAAGCCCAGAAACTCCTGTCGGTATCGTTGGAAGGAACGGTAGGTTAATAAAGAAAAGATTTAGAAACGAGATATGTTAGAAGTCAGAGATCTGCACGCCAAGATAGGCGACAAGGAAATACTGAAAGGTATCAACCTCACCATAAAAGACGGTGAGACACACGCCATAATGGGACCTAACGGGTCGGGGAAGTCAACGTTGAGTGCCGTACTTGTAGGAAATCCCCTTTATGAGGTGACAGGCGGAACTGTGGTTTTCAACGGCAAGAATCTGCTTGAGATGAAGCCGGAGGACCGCTCCCACGAAGGACTGTTTTTGTCATTCCAATACCCGGTGGAAATTCCTGGTGTATCGATGAACAATTTCATGCGAGCCGCCATAAACGAAAAGCGGAAGTATGAGGGAAAGACACCTCTCAATGCCGCCGAGTTTCTGAAACTGATGCGTGAGAAGAGGAAAATCGTGGAACTCGACACAAAACTTGCCAACCGTTCTGTAAACGAGGGTTTCAGTGGCGGAGAGAAGAAGCGCAACGAGATATTCCAGATGGCGATGTTAGAGCCGAAACTATCAATACTCGACGAGACAGACTCTGGTCTTGATGTTGACGCATTGCGTATCGTTGCCGAGGGAGTTAACAAGTTGAAGACCCCAGACACGAGTTATATCGTGATAACCCACTACGACCGTCTCCTTGACATCATAAAGCCAGACGTGATACACGTGTTGTACGACGGCAGAATAGTAAAGACAGCCGGACCAGAACTCGCCCGTGAGATAGAGGAAAAAGGCTATGACTGGATAAAAGCAGAGGTTTCCAATTAATTATGCAGACAGAGAAGCAATATATCGACCTATACGAACAGTGCCGGGATTTGATATTCAAGCACGGTTGTGAACCAATGAACGCAGTACGTGATGTGGCGTTCGAGAGTTTCAAGCGTCTTGGCTTCCCGACAAAAAAGGTTGAGAGATACAAATATACCGACATACCGAAACTGTTTGAGCCGAACTATGGCCTCAACCTGAACCGCTTGGAGATACCCGTCAACCCATACGATGCATTCAAGTGTGACGTGCCCAACCTGAGTACCGCACTATATTTCATGGTGAACGACGGTTTCTATAATAAAATTAAACTAAAGGGACAGGCATTGCCAGAAGGGGTGATTATAAATTCTCTGAGTAATATAGCGGCAGAAAATCCCCATTTCATCGCCAAATATTATGCTAAAATAGCCAACATAGAGGAAGACGCAATAACAGCCCTCAACACCATGCTGGCGCAAGACGGACTGCTTGTATATGTTCCAAAAGGTGTAATAGTGGAAAAAGCAATTCAGGTGATAAACATCTTGCGTTCTGATGTAGATTTGATGGTCAATAGGAGAGTACTTATCATTGTTGAGGAGGGTGCGGAGATAAAACTGCTGTTCTGCGACCATGCCGCAGATGACCGCAATTTCCTGACAACGCAGGTTATAGAGGCATACGTAGACGACAATGCCTGTCTTGACTTATACTGTCTTGAGGAGACACATGCCAAAAACGTGCGAGTAAGTAATTTGTTTATTGACCAACAGGCAAATAGTCGTGTCAACCACAACATAATAACCTTGCACAATGGAGTAACACGCAACCGCACCGACCTTGTATTCAGTGGTGAGGGAGCGGAGTGTAACCTTTCCGGTTGTGTGATTGCCGACAAGGAACAACATGTTGACAACAACACGCTTATTGACCATAAAGTAGGACATTGCACGAGCAAGGAGCTGTATAAATACGTCCTCAACGACAAGGCGGTAGGGGCGTTTGCTGGTAAGGTACTTGTCAGGCACGGAGCACAAAAGACTATATCACAGGAGTCTAACCAGAACCTGTGCGCCACGAAGGAGGCACGCATGTTTACCCAACCGATGCTTGAGATCTACGCCGATGATGTGAAGTGTGCACATGGCAGTTCTGTAGGTCAACTCAACGACGCCGCTTTGTTCTATATGCGGCAGCGGGGCATCAGTCAGAAAGAGGCGAAACTGCTTTTGGAATTTGCTTTCATCAATGAGGTTGTTGACGGCATAAAACTATCCCCATTGCGGGACCGTCTGCATTACCTTGTGGAAAAACGATTTAGGGGAGAACTGAGTAAGTGCTCCGGTTGCAAGCTCTGCCATTAAAAGTCCTATAACCAGTGATTTCACCGAAAGTGAAATACATTTCAAAATTTGATATGTACGACATTAACAAGATACGCAACGATTTTCCAATCCTCAGTCGCACAGTTTACGACCGTCCATTGATATACTTTGACAATGCCGCCACGACGCAGAAGCCGAGGCAGGTTGTCAATGCCATCACCGATGAGTATTACAATGTAAACGCCAATGTCCACAGAGGAGTGCATTACCTGTCTCAACAGGCAACCGATCTGCACGAGCAGGCACGTGAGAAAGTGCGTGCATTCATCAATGCAAAGTCTGTGAACGAGATAGTATTCACACGGGGAACGACTGAAAGCCTTAACCTTGTGGCATCATCATTCTGCGAGGCGTTCATGCACGAGGGTGACGAGGTGATTGTATCCGTTATGGAGCACCACTCCAACATAGTGCCATGGCAGATATTGGCGGCAAGGAAAGGGATTTCAATTCGTGTCATCCCTATGAGCGACAAAGGCGAGATACTAATAGATGAATACCGAAAACTGTTCACTGAAAGGACAAAAATCGTCAGTGTCACGCATGTCAGCAATACATTGGGAACAGTGAATCCAGTGAAAGAAATGATACGCATTGCCCATGAGCATGGAGTGCCGACAATGATAGACGGTGCACAGAGCGTGCCGCATTTCAAGGTGGACATGCAAGAATTGGACTGTGATTTCTATGCTTTCAGTGGTCATAAGATGTACGGGCCGACAGGTATTGGTGTACTCTACGGTAAGGAGGATATGCTCGACCGACTGCCGCCATATCAGGGAGGAGGCGAGATGATAGAGAGTGTCAGTTTTGAGAAGACCGTGTTTGAACATTTGCCTTTCAAATTCGAGGCCGGTACTCCTGATTATGTCGCCACGCACGGATTGGCGACGGCTATCGACTACCTCAACGCATTGGGTATGGAAAATATCACACTGCATGAGAAAGAACTCACTGCATACGCTATGGAGCGGATGAGAACCATCGATGGAATCAGGATTTTTGGTGAGTCAGAGAACAAGGATGCCGTTATCTCTTTCCTCGTCGGCAACATCCACCACCTCGACATGGGCACCCTACTCGACCGTCTTGGCATCGCCCTGCGCACCGGTCATCATTGTGCCCAACCGCTGATGATACGTTTGGGAATACAAGGTACCGTGCGTGCGTCTTTCGCTCTATACAACACGAAAG
>JAJQAR010000048.1 GCA_021203705.1 Prevotella sp.
AAATATAACATGTTATAAAAAAAGCGAGGTAATGTTTGCTTTTAGTGAATATTTTTTGTTATCTTTGTCGTTAAAAATATAACATGTTATAAAAAAAGCGAGTGGCTATGGAAATAAAGCGAGATATACATTTGCAAAGGCTGATATCCCGTAAGCATAACGGAATGATAAAAATCGTAACCGGTTTAAGGCGTTGCGGAAAGTCATATCTGTTGTTTGTGTTGTTCCGCAAACATTTAAAGGAACAGGGAATAGACGACAGGCATATTATTATGATAGACCTTGAAGACCGCCGTAATCAGGCTCTGCGAGATCCAGATTCGCTTCTTACTTATATAGACAAGCAATTCGTGGATGAGAAGATGCACTATATCGTTATTGACGAGGTACAACTTGTGCCGGAATTTCCAGATGTGCTGAACAGTTTTCTGAAGGTACAGAATGCTGATGTTTACGTAACAGGGAGTAATGCAAAGTTTCTTTCAAAAGACGTTATCACCAATTTCAGGGGCAGGGGAGACGAGATAAGGATTGCTCCTTTGTCTTTCAGGGAATTTATGTCAGTTCATGCGGACGGTAACCGATACGATTTACTGAATGAGTACATGACCTACGGAGGACTTCCGCAAGTGGTGTTAAAGGATGATGTAAGTCAGAAGGTGGAATATCTCAAAAACTTGTTCATACATACCTACATAAAGGATATAAAAGAGAGGTATAACTTGCAGAACGACGATGATCTTGAGGAATTGATAAACGTAATCGCCTCGAACATAGGCGGTTTAACAAATCCGACCAAATTAGCGAATACTTTTAAGACTGTCAAGCATAGCACTCTTACAAGAGATACTATTAAGAATTACTTGGATTTGCTTCAAGATGCATTCCTTATTAATAAGTCAGTGAGGTACGATATCAAGGGAAAGAGGTATATTGACACTCCATCGAAATATTATTTTGAGGATTTGGGCTTACGTAATGCAAGATTGGATTTCAGGCAGATTGAGTTTACCCATTTGTTGGAGAATGCCATTTACAACGAACTCCGGTTGAGAGGGATGTCAGTGGATGTCGGACAGGTTTCTGTGTTGTTGCAGACTGCTGACGGTAAGCGGAAATGGTCTAATTTAGAGGTTGATTTTGTGTGTAACAAGGGTTACAAACGGTATTATATACAGTCGGCTTTGACTTTGGATTCTCAAGACAAGAGGCAACAGGAATTCAGTTCTCTGCTGAAAATCAAGGATGGATTTCAGAAGATTGTTGTTGTCGGTACACCCACAGCGACATACCAGAATGAGGATGGGATTATAATCATGAACATATATGATTTCCTCATGTATGAAGGGGATGGGGAGTTAAGAGTTCGATGCGGCAAGCCGAATGTTATCAAATGAAGAATGAAAAAATGTACTGAGTCCCAAAGTTTGGATAGAGATCTAAACTTTGGAACTCACTTTAGGGGTTAATACTTGAATATCTCGTTTTCTGTGAATTTGCCGAGTTTGAGGTAAGTCTTGTAGATTTCGGCGTAGGCCTTTACTTTGTCAGGTTGGGGTTTATATTCACGGTTGAAGCCACTGTTCATGTTTGCGATAGCATCCTCTACCTTGCTGTAAACACCTGCTGCGGTAGCTGCAAACATGGCAGCACCTAAGGCGCAAGCCTGATCGGTGTTGCACACCTTGATAGGCTTGTTTATCACGTCGCACATAGTCTGCATAACGAAAGGAGATTTCAGGGCGATACCACCAATACCGATAACATTGTTGATTACGATACCCTCCTCCTCGAATCTGTCAACGATAGCTTTCGTTCCGAAAGCCGTCGCCTCGACAAGCGCACGGTAAACCTGTGGGGCGGTTGTTCCCAATGTGAAACCCGTGATTGCACCCTGCAACAACTGGTTGGCATCAGGAGTGCGCCTGCCGTTAATCCAGTCGGTGGCAATCATAGTACTTTCAGTGATAGGATTTTTTTCCGCCTCTTTGGTGAGTTCAACGATAATTTTATCGCACGTCTTTTCCACAATCTCATCGATTGTTTCTTTCGGGAGTTTGTCTCCGATAGTCTGCGGAAGGATGTTGCGGACAGGGAACTCAAGTATTCTGCGGAACATGGCGTAAACGTCACCGAAACTTGACTGACCAGCCTCCAAGCCCACCATGCCAGGGATTACGCTGCCGTCAACCTGACCACAAATGCCCTTGATACATTTAGAACCTATTTCCTCGTAAGACGCAACCATCACATCGCAAGTTGACGTGCCGATAACACGAACCAAAGTATGAGGACTGACACCAGCACCGACAGCCCCCATGTGGCAATCGTAAGCACCACCAGCCACAACGACATTCTCGCTAAGGCCGAGACGCTCCGCCCATTCCTTGCAGAGATGACCGACAGACTTATCAGCCGTCTCCGTTTCAGAGAACAGACGGGCACGGAAACTAGCGAGCAGCGGGTCAACGGAAATAAGGAACTCCTCTGAAGGCAGGCCGTTCCAGTCCTTGTGCCACATAGCCTTATGTCCGTTGGCGCAACGGCTGCGTACGATATCCTCCGATTTAGTCACGCCAGTGAGAACAGCCGGCAGCCACTCACAATACTCAACGATAGAATACGCCTTTGCCGCTATAGTCGGGTCCTCACGCAAAACGTGTAAAGCCTTTGCCCAGAACCACTCGGCAGAATAAATGCCGCCCTCGTATTTTGCATAGTTGATGTCAGATTTCTTACAAGCCACATTAATCTCCTCCGCCTCCTTGATTGCCGTATGGTCTTTCCAGAGAACGAACATGGCATTCGGATTTTCCGCAAATTCCGGTAGCATGGCAAGCGGCGTACCCGTCTCATCAGTGAAGGCTGGAGTAGAGCCAGTAGTATCAAAGGCGATACCCACCACATTCTCAGCCACACCTTCTGCACACTGACTTAAAGCATCAGTGACGGTAGCCTCAAGCACCTCAAGATAGTCTTTCGGGTGCTGTCGCCACTGGTTTATCTTAGGGTTGCAATACAGCCCTTTCTTCCAGCGAGGATAGAATTTCACGCTTGTGGCGAGAGTCTCCCCCGTCTCAGCATTGACAATCAGAGCCCTTGCAGAGTCAGACCCATAGTCCAGACCGATAACATATTTTGACATGGCAATTACATTAAGGCTTTGTTCAACATGTAGTAAACCTCATTGAAACGTAGCTCCTTGCGGAAGTCATCAACAGTAGTCTTCTCGTTGATAAGCAAGCACTCGATACCTGCAATCTCCGCATAGTCCTGCCAATACTCGTCGGTAAGGTCGTATGAGAAACAACTGTGGTGCGTGCCGCCACCATAGATCCAGCAACCGGCACCAACCTCGAAGTTAGGCTGTGGAATCCAGAGAGCAGAAGCGACAGGTAGTTTAGGCAGCGGTTTCGGTTCGATACATTTAACATCGTTGACAATCATGCGGAAGCGGTTGCCGAGGTCAACAACAGTAGCCGTAACGCCTTTGCCAACCTTTGAAGTGAATACAAGGCGGGCAGTAGGAGTCTTTCTTACGCCGATGCCCAAGAAGTGAACTTCGAGGCGAGGCTTTGAGGCAGCGATGAGAGGGCAAACCTCAAGCATGTGAGCCTGAAGGATAGCACTCTGTTCACCGTTGAAATTCAGGGTGTAGTCCTCAAGGAAGGAACAGCCGTTAGGGAGACCCTGACTCATTACCCACACACTGCGGTAGAGAGCCGCCGACTTCCAGTCGCCCTCTGCACCGAAGCCATAGCCCTCTGCCATAAGGCGTTGAGAGGCAAGTCCTGGTATCTGGTCGAAGCCCATACCCGTCTCCTCAACATTGACATCGCCAAGGTCATCGAAGTTGGTGGTGAAGCCCTTTGCACCGGTAGCTTTCAGGATAGCGCGAAGAGCGAGTTCTGCCTTAGCAGCATTCCAAATCTTCTTGTATTCTACTGTTGACTTATCCTCAAGTTTTGCCTCATGCTCATATTCCTTGAAATAAACCTCAACGAGAGCGTCAACATCAGCGTCCTTCACATCCTTGAAATAGCCCATTACCTCACTGAACGGACAGTAGTCAACATGATAGCCGAGCACCTGTTCAGCCGCAACCTTGTCGCCGTCGGTAACAGCCACGTTGTTCATCTGGTCGCCGAAGCGGATGATGAGCATATCCTGAGCGTCAGCCCAGGCAGCGCAGACACGCTCCCAGACAGCGATATGGTCTTGCGTTTTCTCCTCTTTCCAATAGCCTACAACAAGTTTGCGCCTTGCACGCATACGGGATATGATATGTCCGAACTCACGGTCGCCATGAGCACTCTGGTTGAGGTTCATGAAGTCCATATCTATCTCATTCCAAGGGATTTCAGCATTGAACTGTGTGTGGAGGTGGAGCAGAGGCTTATGAAGTATCTGCAAGCCGTGGATCCACATCTTAGCTGGAGAGAAGGTGTGCATCCAGGTGATAACACCGATACATTTACTGTCGTTGTTGGCGGCAGCGAAAAGGTCGGCAACCTCCTTGCTGCTGTTAGCCGTTCCCTTGTAAACCACCTTGATGGGCAGTCTGCCGGAATTGTTCAACCCGTCAACCATTATCTTAGAGTGGCCGTCAACCTGTACGACTGCGTCGCCACCGTAAAGGAGCTGAGCTCCCGTGATGAACCAAACCTCGTGGTTCTCAAATGCCTTAATCATAATTCTTATATTTTTTAATAGTTTCATCCACGTGTAGGGTCCCAATTTATTGAGGACATCGTTCTGAAAGAACGACACACGCAAGCAATAACGAATTCTTAATTCTTAACTTTTTTCTGACCGTAGTAGGCGTTAGGGCCGTGCTTGCGACTGAAATGTTTCTCCACGAGTAGAGGGTTCATCGTAGTGTTAGGATTTATCATGAAAGACAAGAAAGCGATTTTCGCCACCTCCTCCATAACAACAGCGTTGTAAACAGCATTGTCAGGGTTCTTGCCCCAAGAGAATGGACCGTGGTTCTTTACCAAAACACCAGGGGTATGGACATAGTTAATATCCTTGAAACGCTCGATGATTACAGTGCCAGTCTCTTTCTCGTATTCGTCCATCTGACTTTCCACCATATCCGCAGTGCAAGGAATACCATCGTGGAAATAGTCTGCATGCGTTGTACCGATGTTCGGGATGTCCATGCCCGCCTGCGCCCAAGCCGTGGCGTAAGTAGAATGAGTGTGGACTATACCGCCGATTTTCGGGAACGCGCGGTATAATTC
>JAJQAR010000030.1 GCA_021203705.1 Prevotella sp.
GTACTTGGGAAATAATAGCCCTGTCCATTGGCGTATGGCCCAGCCTCGTAATTGTCATCGTCGCTGCAAGCGGCAAAAACCAAAGTAGTAGCGACAAGCAACGCTGTTTTTATATTTATGAATTTCATCATATTGTCGTTTAATTATTTTACCAATTATATTCGTCAAGAACTTCGTCAGTGGTCACATCCTCCACTGCATTAGGCTCTGTACCGGCAGGGTTCTGCTGACTGATATTTGAGTTGGCCTGCATCTCAGCGTTAGGAATCTGGAGAATCATCATAGGGTCGGTAGCGGAGATGTTGAATACGTATGCGGCATCGAAACCGGCGCCACGGCGGTCAACACCCTTGTTGAGACGCATGAGGTCGAACCATGAGAATCCCTCGCCCCACAACTCGACACGACGCTGGAAGAGAACGGCTTTCTGCACATTCTCCGCCGTTGTAGCGGTACAGGTGTAGGCAGGGTCACGGTATGTGCTTACAAAGTTCTGCAATGTCTGTGCACCTGCAGTAGGATTGCCGCTCATTGCCTGTGCCTCTGCGAGGATAAGATACATCTCCTCGATACGCATCAGAGGAACGTCGTTGGCATTGTTGGAGGTATAGATCTCATCGTTATACGGACCGAACTTAACCTGCGTGTGGAGGTCAACGCCGGCACTTGCGATGTAGGCTGCCTGTTCAGCATTTAGGTTAGGTGAATATCCGTCGTCATCGAGCCACCAGCCCTTGCGGACATCAGTGTCAGGGATATGGTCAATCATTATCTCGCTGCCGGCACGCCATGCGCCTACGGAAGCGTAACCATAGTTGAGGGAGCCCATGTGGGATGGGAAGTTGATGATTCCCGACTCAACCACATCGTCTGTCTCCTCTATGTTGACAGCCCACATCCAAGAGTCGTCTGCCGAAGTAACGAAGGTAGGAACACTTACCTCCGCCATGCTGTAAGGAGTTGCGCCTGAATTGTCGATGGCATACTGTGCATCGGAAACGGCGGCACTGTAATTGTGCATTGTCAGATAGACCCTTGCACGCAAGCCGTGAGCGACTGCGGCGGAAACGAATGCCTTGCCCTCACGCCCGGAAGGACGGGTAACAGAGGTGTTCTCAAGCAGGTTGATTGCCCTGTCGAGGTCTGACAGTATCTGGTCGTAAACTTCCTGTACGGTAGCACGGTCACCACCGCCCTCATTGGCAAGCTCATCAGAATTGGTATCGAGCACCAATGGCACGCAGGCGGACGACTCATGCCCGACATAATTGTACTGATAGATCTGTGCGAGGATGAAATAGTCGAATGCACGTACAGCAAGAGCCTGTGCGTAATAATACATCAGTGTCTCATCGGTAGGATCCTCATTATCAGAGGATATTGTACTAAGCACACTATTTGCGGTATAAATCTGGTTGTACATGGTGTTCCACACGTATGTAGGCATGATATAAGTGGAAGCCTGGTCGGTGTATCTCACCTGGTTGGAATACCAGTTGTAACCGGTATTCTTGCTCACAAGGTCACGCCCACGACTGTCGGTCATAAGCATCACCGAAGGATAGCCATAGTCGTTATGGTATGTGCTTGAAGATGTCGAGATACCATTGAGGTAAACGCTGAACATCGTCATGACACCATTCACGCTGGCTTCGATAATTTCGGGATTTGAGGCTGCCACCTCCTCTTTCTGGGTTGCGGTGATGGTTGACCCGTATGGTTCCGTGTTGAGGTCGTTACAGCTCACGAACATGACACCACACAACGTTGCTACGAATATTTTGCTGAATGTTTTCATTGTCTGTGATTTTAAATTTGTTAGAATTCAATCTTTATACCACCTGAGATACATCTCATTGATGAATACGTAGAGGCGGTTGTTGATACATAGCTCTGGCGTGGGTCCATACCCTTCCTTGCGGTGAAGAGAGCCACATTGTCGGCAGAACCGTAAATTCTCAATGTCTCGATACCAATCTTGTTCGTCCACTTCTTCGGGAAGGTGTATCCTACTGCTATGTTGTTGATAGCGAAATAGTTGGATGACTTGATGAAGAAGTCGCAATCGTTTGAATAGAATGAGGCTGTTGCTGATGCATCGAGCTTAGGAATATTGGTATTGGTATTCTCAGGTGTCCAGGAGTTGAGAATATCCGTGTGCCAGTTGTGACCGTAACTTGAGGATGTGCCTTGTCCCATAAATGACTGATATGAGTTATCGTATGTCTTGCCGCCTAACTGGTAAGCGCAGGAAATGGAAACATCGAAACCATAGAACTTAACGGTAGTTCCGATACCGCCATAAACCTTCGGCAACAGGCTGCCTGATGCCTTACGGTTGGTGTCGTAAGCGTCCGAATAACTCTCAGTCTTATATTCCGTACCTTCAGGAATCTCATTGCCGAGATAGTCGGTTGACAGTCCCTGATACTCACCATCACTGTCGTATTCACTCTGTCCGATAGCATAGAAAAGAGCTGCACCGTTCTCAGGATTTACACCCGCATAGCTTGGTAAATACAACTGGTACATTGACTCACCCTCACGGTAGATACGTTCACCACTTATCATCTCACCGTCGAGAGACTCGTCCAATTTCAGAATCTTGTTGCCGATAAACGTGGCGTTAGCCCATATATCCCAGTCAACGTTCCTCGTCTTTATCGGCTTGGCGTTCAGCTCAACCTCAAGACCATTGTTGCGCATTGAGCCCACATTCATAGGTATTGACGAGTAACCGAGTGACGTAGCTGTCGGTTTGTTATAGAGCATGTCAGAAGTCTGACGGTTGAAATACTCAATAGTACCTGACAGTTTTTCCTTGAAGAAACTGAAGTCAAAACCAATGTTGAATGAGTTGGATGTCTCCCAAGTCAAATCAGGATTACCTTTATAATATAGAGTACCATCCGACCATGAATTGGCACCTGAAATAGTGTATTGATCCAAATAAGCATAATAGTTGCCTATATCATCGTTACCCTGCTGTCCGAAAGATGCCTTGAACTTCAACAAGTCAATCCAGTTGACGTTCTCCATGAACTTCTCCTTTGAGATTACCCATGCGGCACTTGCCGACCAGAAATTACCCCAACGGTGATTTTTTGCGAAACGTGAGGAACCGTCACGGCGGTAGGACACGCTTGCATAATATCTGTTATCATAGTCATAGTTGATACGGCCTATGTAACCACGTGTAGCGTAGGATGTTGCGGCGCCACCCGTACCCTGTCTGCCAGTCAATGTGTTGTTGATTGCCCATACATTGTCCTGATAGACATCGTAACCATATCCATACTCATACTCATAGTTGTAGTCATAACTCTCGTAACCTAACAGGAAATCGGTGTTGTGTTTCTTTGCGAAAGTCTTTGTGTAAGTAGCCAACGCCTGAAGGTTGATGGTACGTGTACGAGTGCTTTCCTGTTCAGCCTCACCACCGTAGGCTGCGGTCTGACCGTAATACTTATTACCAGTATAGTGGTAACGGGTATTGTCAACAAAGTAGCCCAAATTACCCGTTATGTTAAGTCCCTCAATAGGGGTAATAGTTGCATACCACTTAGTATTGAGAATGTCAGACAGATATTCCTCTGTGTTATAAAGCAAGTCGCTGGTAGGGTTAGACATTGACATATAAGCACGTGTGAAATTAGTGCTTGAACCGTCACCATAATCGTAAACCCTGTAACCAGTATTTTCATCATACATGAAAGAGCCGTCGGCATTCCTTACATACATAGGATAAACAGGAGCGATATCGGTTGCCAAACCGAAGGCGTTACCTGAAGAATTGGTAGATGTCTGCTCGTCAGGATACTGTGAGCGATAGTAGGTATAAGCTACGTTGGCACCCACCTTCAACCATTTCTTTGCCTGATAGTCAAGATTAGCACGGCCGGTGAGACGGTCGAAGCTGGAATTCTGGATGATACCATCATCAGCGAGGTAGTTGCCGCTAACAAAATAGGTCAACTTGTCGGAACCGCCAGATACAGAAACATTGTATTCCTGGCGCAAGCCATTCCTGTAAGTGCCATCTTCCCAGTTATCAGGAGTATAATAATAAGTACCGTCGCTGTAACCGAGAGTAGCGTTCGGGTTCAACTTGCCGTTTGTGCCGATAAGGTACTGACCGTTTGGCACGGTGTAAATCTGATAGCCGAGGTTATTCCAGATATTGTTGTTGGCATAGATATGCGACTGTGTGGCATTGCCCTGATAACCTGCTATGTGGTAGTAAGCGGCATTGTACTGAGACTGATACATCAACTCAAGATACTGTCCTGGATCCTTGATTACATCATAGTCAGGTACCTCACGTGAGTTAGCACCCCACTTGGCATCGAATGTCACCTTAGTCTCACCACTCTTACCTTTCTTAGTGGTTACGAGGATGACACCGTTGGCACCACGAGCACCGTAAAGAGCGGCTGCGGCAGCATCTTTCAATACCGTCATTGACTCGATATCAGAAACGCTGATTGCGGATAGGTCGCCATCGTAAGGCACACCATCAACAACATAAAGAGGATTCATGCCTGCGTTGATAGAGCCGACCCCACGAATACGTACTGATGCTGTTGTACCTGGCTGTCCGTTACCGCCGGTAAGCGTCTGGACACCTGCTACTGCACCTGAAAGAGCGTCTGTGATGTTCGTGGCAAGACGGTCTTCCAACTCGTCCGCACCTACAACAGAGGCAGAACCGGTAAATGCTGATTTCTTAGCCGTACCGTAAGCCACAACCATCACCTCATCGAGGTTATGCTGGTTGGCGGTCAACATTATTTTAATCTGTGAACCTTTAACGGTAACGTCTTGAGTATCCATGCCTACATAAGACACCCTCAACTTGTTGGTGCCGCTCGGCATGGTAATAGAGAATTTTCCGTTTGCGTCGGTTACGGCTCCAACATTATTGGCACCTACAACGCGGATTGTAGCACCAATAATCGGCTGACCGTCATCCTGCGACACAACCGTTCCGGTAACTGCATTTTGTGCCAGCGCCATTCCTATTGACAGGAACAGTCCGACAAAAACCAAAGTTAATTTTCTTTTCATAAAATACTCACTCTTTATTAAACAATAATTAAAATTACTTGCTTTTGATTTTAAACAATATGGGGTTAATTTGTTTTTGTTTGCAAAATTACATATAATCTTATAATTACAAAAGAAAAGAGACAAAAAAGTAATAGTTTCTATTAAAAATTTGCCTAAAAGCAACTTTTTTC
>JAJQAR010000033.1 GCA_021203705.1 Prevotella sp.
ATCTCCAAGAATCGTTTGGCCTTCGACAAATTTGCCTTGAATATCGGATTTGGATTGACGTAATAACATGCAAGCCGGTATGCTGCCTGGGCGTTTAAACTTGAATATGTAGTGTCATTCAGTTCCAGCATCTTCAAGAATAACGACACTGCTTCATTACTGTATCTGTCTAACTTCGGAAGATTTACTCCTCCTTTCTCATTATTCTCAATCACTTCTATCCCTAACAGCCTCTTTCTCTTCAATGACACAGGGTCGTTATACCATCCATAAGTGAATGCCATCTGGTAAATTGCGGGTACGTAATTGAGATTGCTGAGACTATCCATCAATAACGCTCCTCGTTTCACCTCATCAGCCTTATCGCTATTGAGATTCAATAACGCTATCTCATATAATTGCTCACTCGCTATTTCTTCTTTATGTGACTTTGGCAGAAATAGCATTATGCAAGCCACACATACTGCTGCAATTATCCCGATTGCCCAATATAATAATTTCTTCTGCCTTATAGGATATTGTCTCGCAAGGGCTGCTTCTCGCAACTGACTCGCCGTAGGTCTGTTACCTATATCCTTTGACAGACAGGCGTATATCAGACGCTTTATATCTGCCGGCACGTTCTCCATTGCTGGCATCGGCATGTCGCCTTCCAACTGCTTCTTTCCACCTTCTTCCCCAAACGGCACCTTGCCCGTCAATATCTCACATAATGTGGCTCCAAACGCCCAAATGTCGCTTTGTGACATCGGTTCTACGTTATCCTGAAATCTCTCCGGCGCCATATATGCCATCGTCCCACTATTCTCCTCATCGTAGTAGTAACCATGCATGCCTCCTGATTTTGAACTTATACCAAAATCGGTTATAGCATAATTCTTGCTGTTGTCTATCAACACGTTGGCTGGCTTTATGTCTTGATGGATTATAGGAGGCTCATTGGTATGAAGCCTGTTCAACCCTGACGACACGTCTAATATGAATTTCCATATATCTTCTTTTGACGGATTCTTTCCGATAAGTTGCTCCGATGACCCATACTTACAATATGGCAGCACTAAATAAGGTGTCCCCTCAAATACTGAGAAACTTGTCGGCTGCAACAGATTCTCATGGTGACACTCATATACTATCTTAAACTCATCTCGAAATCGCTGCTCGCCTTCAACATCAAGGGCGTTCTTCGGACGGTATATCTTGATCGCTACAAGCATTCCCGATGCATCACTCCCTTTCCCTGCGATTGTGTCCTCCTCCAAATCCAATGGAACATCTATCGTGTTGATGTCTATTGCCAACCACACATCGGCTGTGCCGCCTTCCGTGCTGAGGGCTCGCAGCAACTTATAATGGCCATCAAACAGCCTGTTCGTCTTTAGAAATTCATTTATATCCAACATATCTTTTTAGTCAAATTGATACCTTGTTAATTAATAACAAGGTATCAATATCTTTATATTTTATGGCCTTTTTACTTCAATTCTTGGAATACCACCCTTTGTACTGCGCGATTTTACACCACGGCTCGCTTGCAAATCCACGTATGTTATACACCCGTTTATTCCATCAAATGTTATTCCCACATTTGATTCCGCTAATGTCGCCGCATTGGTATATGCATAATAATTGGTACTTGGATCGCTTCCTGATTCGTAATAGTAATACTTAGTTCCGAGATAGTCCTTTGCTTCATTCCAATCACAACTCGTCTTCAAAAATGCACTCGCCGCATACGTCTCTCCTGATGTATTCAGCGTAAATGCAACAAAATCTATGTAATCGTTGTCCTGCAAGAAATATATGTAATTTCCGTATTCCATAAATGGCTCTCCGTAGGTCGCCTTTAATTCCGATGCTGACTTGCCAAGGTCTTGCGTGTAATCGGGCCACAAATCTGTTGTCCTGGCTTGTAAATCCACGTATGTGATATAGCCTTTTATAGCATCATAGGTTATTCCTACATTTGACTCTTCTAATGTCGCTGCATTGATAAAGGCATAAGAATACTCACTTGGATTACTACCTGATTCATAATAGAAATACTTAGTATCGAGGAAATTAAACGCCTCAGCCATATTAATATTTGATTCCATAAATGCGCTCACAGCATACGCCTCTCCTGATGAATTCATCGTAAATACGACAAAATCTATGTAGTCATTGTCTTGCATGAAATATAATTTACCTCCTTCATTGTAAAATGGCTCTCCGTAGCTCGCCTTTAATTCTGAAGCTGTCTTTCCAAGATCTTGAGTGTAATCAGACCATAAATCTGACATGATTTCATACTGAATCTTGTTTTGTGAAGGTGAATATAACACCGTCATTGTAACATCTGGTTGCGATATGTCCATATATTCATAAGTACCATCGCTTGACGTATTTTTATAAATATATTTCGATGACAGGAACTCATGGATGTCTTTCTCCCTTTGAGCTTCATCTGTTATTACTGTTGTGTTTACTTCCACTTGCACTAACTCTACATTTTTATTATCGTCCAGCCAGATATCTACCATATATGCATAATCGTTTCCTCTAATCGGATAACATACCCTATCCGTCAAGACAGGATTGAATGTACAGTAATTCGTCCATGTATTCTTCACTGTCGTCTCATTCATATTAAGCGCACTTGAATAGTCGGGTATGAGATTATCGCTATCTGTAACCGTTACCTCTACAACAGCAGTACCAAGGTCTGTAACTATCTTAATATATGTCACACCTGCCTTTAATGCACCTATTTCTCCCGTTGACGAATTCACCTTGGCTATTCCCGTATCATTCGAACTATAGGATGAGATACTTGCATCAGGTATTAATTCCGCATAATTCGGCGTTACACTCTCCCCTATGTTTATCTTATATTCGCCTACTAATTTATTATATATGTATTCACCTTCGTATGCACCATCGTCACTATAATATAATGCTGTGTATGCGTATTCTTCTATGGATTCAATCACCACATCTTCATAGATTGTTCCTCCCGTAACACTCGCATACGTAAAAGTAAACTTTTTGTCTCCCGTTGTATAATAGTAATTCCCATCCGCGTTGTCAACACGAAAATATGGATTTAACTCCATACACGAATAAGTGAGTTTCATGTTGCTCATGAACTTTTGCTTTTCCCAAATACCGGAACTGGGGTTATCGTAAACCCATTCTCCGATTATCAGTTTTGACGCTCCTGTTTCAGTGGTGTTGTCACTACTCTTTACATCATCGTTGCTGCATGAGATTAGGAAAAGCAGCAAGAAAAGATAAATGATTTTTGTTTTCATGTTTCTAAATTTTTATTTTATTAATATCTGAATGTATATCCTATTTTTATCTGTAAATAATTGTTGTGCTGTCTGTATCCCTGCATAGTCGTATAGGCATTGCTCCCGAATATCATCCAACGGTCGCCCTCCCAATATTTTTTGTTCGCCATATTGCTGAACATCAAATCATATTCTACACCTAAACTGACACCCGCATATTCATAAGCCACACCGAATCTTGCCCCGAAATTCAGCCGCTTATACGGTGAACAGTCAAGATCTTTATCATACTTTGTAAACACATCATCGTTGCCCACTACATTGGCCTCCGAATACTCCACTTTTGTTCCATATAGATTCATCTCTCCCTTGCCTACAAAATGCGGATTACCGTAATATTGTATAAATGCGTTCGTGGATGTCGAATATTCATTTATGTCATGTCCTTCATATTCTCCACTTATCTTCATCTTCGCACTTATGCCATAGCTTATCACCGGACCTACATTGATTTGTAGATGACTGATTTTCGTAACTGGTATTCTATATGAGGCAAGAATCGGAAGGGTCAGATTACTGAATGTATAGTCTTCCTTGTATTTATTATATACTTCTCCCTTTGTATAATATCCCAATGTTGTTATCAGTACTTTCCTGTCGTATGTCTGCTCGAAATCGTTCTTGTATTTATAATAAAGATATTCCAAACCTGTCTTCAGATAGAAATTCTTGTATAGCCTGATATCTGCATACACGCCTACTGTAAAACCGCCAGAGGATGAATAAGACGCATTCTCTTTCTCATTTCCCAAGGCGTAGTTCACTAAACTTCCATTATAATTCCCACCTGAGGAACTGCTTATCGTTGGATATATATATCCCGCTGAAACACTTAATGATACCTTCCTGCCGCCTATGCCGATATTGGGTATTATGGCTACAAATGGCTTCGCTTCCTGTGTCACGTTTATTCCCAATGTCTGCTGACCGGTAGTAACGTTCACGCTTGCCTCTCTGTTTAAGTTTATTGGCTCATTGGGCGTACAATGTATCTTTAGTAGGTTGTCAGCTACTTTCGTTACCTGACACCAGTGTGGGAAATCTCCAAAGCCCCACTCCTGTGCTGTAAGGATAGTTATGTATTCATCTCCTCCTTCCGGACCAAAATGCAGATCGTTCTTCGAAAATGCTAAATGATCCAGTCCTGCACTCTGATACAGGTTTATTATCACGGTTTTTGTAGAACTTTCCACCTTTATCTCTGCCGTGCGCTCCGCACTGTTGTCGTTTGCCAATGCTGTCAACCTGATCACTCCGTCTCCCTTACTTGACACTACCCAATCTGGCACGTCCTTTACCTCCCAATATGTATTTGAATGGATTTCTATGGTATTCGTCTCCCCTGTATATGGGAATGTCATGTTCTCAACGGATGGTATAAGCATTTCCGGTGCACCCTCATTCTTCACAACCACTGTCTGGCTCTTGTTTCCCATCCTTACCGTCACTTCACATTCACGGTCGGCGCTTCCATCGTTCGCCTCACTGATGACATAGATTTTCCCCTTTTCCTTTTTTATCTTGCACCATTCACTTCCTGCATCTGATAGGGTTGCTGTCCATGTTCCGCTTCCATCCACGGTTATCACGTCCTGACCTCCCTGATATGGTATTATTACCTCATTGTCTGAAAGCGAGAATGGCTTTACTGTATCTGGCTTCCTTAGCACACGGTCTATCCATTCCAACCTTTTCTTACTGTCCGGTACATACAGATTGTCTCCGCAATACACTACTTGCTGGAATTTTGCTTTCGCTTTCTCTAACTTTCCCTGATCAACAAGGGCATTTCCTTCTTGGTACAATGTCTTGCAACTCTGGGCTAACATATCTACCGTAATCCCAAAACTGAACATCGCCAATAGGAGGATTGTTC
>JAJQAR010000202.1 GCA_021203705.1 Prevotella sp.
CTCCTGAATAGGATAAGTAGGAACGAGCAATTTGTTGGCATCGGCAGCGATAGTGAAGCGGTTGTATTCGTCGATAGGAATTAAGAACGAAATACCGAGACGCAAGTTTGTTGGAATAAACTCGCTGTAATCACTGCCACCGAAAGTAATCTTGCTACCGATGTTGCTGATGTTGAGGCCCAGTGCAAACTGGCACTCACGCTGTCCGATATTGAAATACGTGTTATAATACATAGCCAAGTCAGCAGCGAAGGCACTACCAGGACTGGTATCATCAGTGTAGTCGTAAGTAAGGTCTGAATATATCCACCTTACGCCGGCGGCGATAGAGAACCTCTCGCTCAACATCAGAGAGTAAGCCACATCAAGAGACATCTCGTAGGGGTTAATCGTCATGTAGTTATCCTCAGCACTATAATCAAGCATCACCTCACCGAGAGAGAAATAGCGCAAGGAAGCGGAAACGGCACTGTAATCACCGATACGATAGTAACCGGCAACGTAAGCGAGATCCATGTCGTTAACGAGTTGTCTGAGCCAAGGGGTGTAGTTAAGAGCGACACCTGCACGACTGATGCAGAACGGATATTTGGCAGGGTTCCAGTATTGCGAGTTGACATCAGGGTCAGTAGCCGCACCAACATCACCCATACCGGCGGCACGGGCGTCAGGAGCGATTGTCTGTGATGTAACGGAAGTATTTACAGGATTGAATATATCCGTCTTAGACTGGGCAAGAGCACAAAGAGGAATAATGAGCGTGATTGCCACAAGTATTATAAAACGATTTTTCATTTTCAATTTTAAAATCCTATTAGGTTAAAAGTGTTACCCTTTTCGTGAAAAGGTATAACGTGATAAACACGTCTTTCTTAATAACTAATTATCATTACAATTATTGTATTAAGGAGATTTTTATGCGTGAAAGGCGATGCATATATGGGGCGGAAGTTTAGCATGGACTAATGGGACAACCCTTTTGTATCTCATAATTAACGATTAATGATGACCAGTTTCTGTGCTTTTGAAACCGCCTGACTGCCATCAGAGCTAATCCTCACCCGATAGATGTAAACACCAGTTTCTAACTGCTCGCCATTATTTCCTTTGAGATCCCAGTCAACTGTGTAAGAACTTGAAGAAGCAGTGCCATTTTCTTCGTGGCTCCAAAGTGGTCTGCCGCTGATGTCGAACACGTCAATCTGAATATCAATATCACTTCCAGCACGGTCGTGGTTGATGATAAATGTAGTGTTTGTAGTAGCAGGGTTCGACGAACAACTAATGCTTATGTAATCAGGTTTCAGAGCGTTGACGATATTGAACGAAAGCTCTGCGGTGGAACAGTTGTTGAGAATGTCCCAAGCCCTGAATTTAAGTGTGTGCGCACCTAAAGAAAGTTCCGGAATGCTGTAAAAAGTAGAGCCTTTTGTATAACTTCCAAAGTCAAACGTGAAATTGTCATTGAGGTTGTAAGTCATGTTGGCATCTCCGTCGATAATGAGCATCATATCGTGCCCGATACCGCTACCCGCCGCATTTATACCATCATTGTCGGTAACTTCGGCAACGAAGTAAGGAGTAGGATTTACATTGTCTCCATTGGTGAACGAAGGCGAGTTGAGGTAACAGTATATAGAAGGACCGATAGAGTCGTTGTTAACCTTTTCCGTTCCACCTACGGTAAAGTCCTCATTGTAGCCATTTACAGTCTCATACGTTTCTGTGTTGACGGCAAAGACATTGATCAATCCACTTTCGTTACTGTAACTGATGTCCATAGGAACGGCAAAAGAAAGACTGAACTCCCCGTCAGTTACATTATTACTACCACTATAGATAGTGTTGATGCGGTCATAATAAGTGAAAGCGGTAGAAGCTCCATCACTTGAAGTGTCATTCAACCTACAAACAACTTCGTTTTTAGAGTCCCTGACGACAATAGTAGCTGTACCATTGAAAGAAGTGTCAATAATGGAATCGTCATTATTAATATGCCCTTTAAGAGTGACCTTAGAGCCAGCTTTCAATGAAGGCAAATCACTTGCAGAAGCAACGGCGACACCATTTATACTGTCGATAACGGCAGATTGTTTTGGAATATTTAGAACGAGAGCTGGGTCACCGAGTAGAGCATATTGCAACTTGTTCAACGTAACATCAGTGGCAGTAGTAATAAGGTTGTTTTTTGCTATACGCTGGGCCTCGCCGAGAGTAATGTATTTACCGTCATCTGAGGGAGTAAGCAAAGCATTGAGGAAGGCCTTGTTAATGTACCTGTTACGGTCAACGTAAACAGTACGGGCAGTTCCATAGAAAGCCACAGCCCCGCCATTGGCGTTGAGTAGAGCCTCCTCACCTATGTTATCCTCTTGCATATCGAAAGGCATTATGTCGCACGAAGCAGTTATCCACAGAGGGAGGTTTTTATTAGTAAACTGTTCAAAATCAGAAAGAGTCAGCACTATTTCGTGTGAAATCTGGTCAGCCCTACCGTGACCATTATAATTCATTATCAACGCCCCATTGTTCTGCTGTTCCTTAATCAGTTTGGAAACGTCAGGATAAGAGTTACCGGTAGAAGTTGTGACACGGTTGTAAGAATCCCACATAACCCTTTTGACATAGAGAGAAGGATTTATTGATTCTATTAGAGAAGCCATCTCCTCTGCATCCTTCATGTGCTGGTTCTCATTACCATCATCACCCATGCACATTATTATGTTCTGCCAACTGCCGGCATTCTCATTTTTCACATAGTTGATAGTCTTGTCAACCAATATCTGAGCCTGGTCAGCATCACGTGCTGGAAATCTTCCGACAGCAATGTCGCCCTTGTCTGTTTTCGGTGTTCCTCCTTCTCCATCATCGAGGTTAGTAAAGAAGCCATCATCAACATAACAGTCAGTAGAACTGAACGAGTTTTCACTCTCTAAGCAGAGCAGGAAATCGTCGGGATCCAGGTTTTTACAATCGGTGGTGTTCATGCGGTTATCCCACACACAATCTCCGAAAAGGAACAGATAAGAAGGCATTTCATCCTCAGTCTCTGCACGGTCGTAAAGCATTTTCAAGTACCTGCGGTAAGCATTGGCATCAGGGGTAGCACTTGAGAACTCGTTGAACAATTCATCAGCAGGCACAATTCTCACTGTCATACTGTCTTTCTGCTCGTGCAGTTCCTTGATTCTTTCAGCTTGAGCGAGGAGTTTGCCCGATGTAGGAATAATAATCACCATATCTACAGGACCGTCAGCATGGTGATCCTGGTTGGTTATGTTGTAAACATATTCAGGAGCATCGTATGACTTCCCCGCAAGGGTAGGGCGTGGTTTAGGATTATTTTCATAGAGAGAAATATAATCAAGCCGCACAGGTCCACCAGATGTTGGAGTAATAGTAACAGTATTTGATGCTTTGAAATTATAAATTCTGTAAGTGGATTCCGTCTCATTGCCGTTATCGTAAGACCCCAAAGTTATATTTTGCGTACCTACGACAGAGTCGTTTACAGAGATCTGTACAGAAGAAGCCAAGCCAGCCGTAGTGCCTATTGACAAGACGCCATAATCTGCGGCTCCAGAAGGGAGGTCAATAGTATATGACTTTGAGCTGCCTAAATTTACAGGTGAGTCTTCGAAAAGGTTTCTGCCCCCTTGATACCAGGCGTAATTGTCAATCTCATGAATAGCGTGATAATCGTCTGCGGAAGGATAGAAAGAATCCACAAACGTAGTACTGTCAACGGTGAGCGGTTCATCATCGTTCTCTGTAATGAGATAATATCCATAGTCAGAATAAGGATTACGGGTACGTTTGGTTGCAGTATTAGTGTTCCAAGACACAGGGCCTTGTGCATGGAAAAGACGTTTTCCGTCAACGGTGCAGGTAGCTACCTCTTTCAAGTCATCGTATTCAATAAGGTCAGCAGCAGTGAGGGTTTCGTTCTGTAAAGCCCCGCCATAGCCATAAATCTTGACCTTGTCGAGGTTGGAGAAGCCGGCTTTTTTTATGAGAGACTCGGTTATTTGGTAAATGCCGGTTGAAGGGACACGGATTTTCGCCCACGTGCCTTCTGCGAGAATAGAATGTTCGGCATAGCGTTCAGAAGCAGACGTGGCACGCGTGCCGGTGCCCTTAACCTGAGCGGGGTAAGGCCTTGCCGTTGATTCTATTTGTAGCATGAAACTTACGAGTTTCATGTATTTTTTGTCGCGCATTACCAATGGGACGAAAGAAATTTCGAGAAATCCTTTTTTGCGTTCAACCACCGTGTTGGTTTCTATCTCAGGCATTTCAGGTGGTTCTTTGTCTGTAATTTTATCATATCTCGCACTGTCAGCATTGCTCATTTTAAGAAACTCAGGATAAATGATTTTGACCGTATAAACAGAGTCGGTCCAGTTTTGTCCGAGAGGCACTGAATAAGTGAAATAAGGCAATAAACTGTCAATCCTCACTTCATCGGCAGTAAGGTTAAAGAATTTCTGTATCTTGTTATCCGCATTTATCGTGCAACAAGACAGAAAGCCGAACAGCAGCAAAAAGAGACTTTTTATTTTCATTTAACGTTAAATTCCAAAACTTTTTTGTCCTCAATCCACCCTGTAAGGTGGTCGTTGATATGCACCGGCCCCACACCCACAGGAGTGCCAGTATAAAGCAAGTCGCCCGTTTTCAGAGTGAAGTTACGGCTGACATAAGCGATAATCTCATCGACAGAGAATAGCATGTCTCCCGAAAAACCGTTCTGAACGATAGTTCCATTGATGTCAAGTCGGAAATTGAGAGCCTGAATATCATGTATCTCATCCATGTTGAGCCATTTGCCTATTACGGCAGAGCCATCGAAACTCTTGCACATTTCCCAAGGCTTGCCCTCCGCACGGAGCTGTCTTTGCAGATCACGTGCCGTGAAGTCGATACCGACAGTAACCGCATCGTAGTATCTGTGTGCAAATCTTTGGGGTATGTTCTTGCCAAGTTTACAGATACGCACCACAAGTTCAGCCTCGTATTCGATGTTTCCCAGCCCGTCAGGAATGAAAAACGGTTTGCCGTTTTTCAGCAAAGCCGAATCAACCTTCGAGAAAATCACGGGTTCTTTCGGTTTATATAACGCACCATCCAGTTCTTTATTGTGCTGGATGTAATTCATTCCGATTGCAAGGATTTTCATAGAAC